>JAGAQI010000126.1 GCA_017622795.1 Lachnospiraceae bacterium | reverse complement strand
GTGCTCTAAGCTTGCCCAAAAGTCCATGGCAATGGTGCGGATTTGGATTTCCACCTTGGCGTTTACCATGGTGTCCGCTAAAAAGATTGGCACGGAAACTATCATGTGATAGCTCTTGTTACCGTTTGGCTTTGGGTCTTTTATGTAGTCTTTTACTTTTAAAACCGTGACATCAGACTGCTTTGCAATCAGCTTGGCGATGCGGTAAATGTCTGAGGTGAAGGAGCAGATAACGCGGATGCCCGCCACGTCGTTGATGTAGCGGACGATATTTTCCACCGTCAGTTCCCGGTTGTTATGCTGCATCTTTTTTGCAATACTTTCCGGAGACTTGATACGGGATGTCATGTGCTCAATCGGGTTATATTGGTGTTTAATTTTGAATTCGTTATTTAAGGTTTCCAGCTTAGTGTTGACCTCACGCAGGGCAGCATCGTAAATGAGCTGCATACGCTCCCATTCCATAGAAGTGCTGCGGAGTTCACCATATACATCCGGAAGAAATACATCATCATACATTATTAGTTTTTGTTCCTTTCTTGCGGCAGGCAGGTACCTGCTCTTTTGTTTAAGTCTATAATAACACATAATTGTGACTAAATTTTTAACAAACTGAATTCTTAATCAAACTTTAATCTTTCTTTTAGTTTTCGGATATGTGATAGGATTGCTGGTTTTTTTGATAAGTTTGGGCGTATAGGTGTTCTTTTGTATATTCATGCCCAAGAAAATTTGAAATTTGGGCAGAAGAAATAAATTATTTATGCATACACCCAAAAAAAGTAGGAAAAGTGAGAAAAAACCGTTTTAGATAGAAAAATTTGGCGGTATTTGAATGATTTTAGCGCTATACGCCCAAAAGTCAGACGTGAATACAAATATGTCCATGGGCTTGATAAATATCCGCTTGACCTTGTCCTAAGGGAAAGGTTTATAATGAAAGTAAGGTTAACCGAAAGAACTACATTTAGGAGGTGGAAAAGGAGAAAAATGCTGAAACAAGCAGTATTACACATTGCCAAAGTGCCCTTTATGGGAAAGGCCATAGGAACCATCTTCCGATATTTTTGGTGGGTTATTCCTGTAAAGAAAGTATATAACAGTAAGGATAGTATTGCGTTTTATCATCCAAAACCATCCTATAAAAATCATATAGTAATTGTGCCGAAAAGAGCAATTGCAAATTTGCAGCAATTGGCGTCCGAGGAATTTCAAGAGTACTTTGTGATGCTTCTGAGGACTGTAAAAAAGATTTATGCGGCACATCCGGAGTATAGGGATTCCTTTGTGCTGGTTGCAAACGGAGGCAAGCGCCAGGAGGTTTCCCAGGTGCATTTTCACATGTTTACAGATTATGATGTAGTGAATGCGAAGTGGGAATTTCATAGGGTGATTCCGGCTGCGGAATCGGGGCAAATTACAAATGAGTATTGCAAAGATATATTGCAAAATATCGAGTTGCTGAATAAGGAATTTAGTATCGTGAAAAAGGGGTATTCTCTGGTATATCAATATGAGAAAAAGACGGGTGATACCGCTATTTCGGCGTTCCATATTGTGGCAGGTAAGAAACTGAGTTATTAATTTCAAAAGAAAGGATATTGTTATGAACAATTTATACACCATCGGTCAGTTGGCAAAGCTTGCCGGAATTTCTACAAAAACATTACGTGTGTACGAGCGAAAGGGCCTGCTTGTTCCGGAGCGTAACGCAGATAATAGTTACCGTTTGTACGGCGAAGAAGCGGTGCGTACTTTGGAGAAAATCCAGTTAATGAAGTGGCTGGACTTTTCATTGGACCAGATTGCGGAGTTTTTGACGTTGTATGAAAACGTCAGCAGAGAAAAGATGTTGTTGGAGCAGAAACGCCTGTTGGAAAAAAAGAGAGCACAGTTAAATACCGTCATTGCCCATGTGGACCGGGCGGTGCAGGAGTGCAAGCTTGGCGAGCAGGACAGCAATACATTCTTAAAGGCTCTTGGCAGTATTGTGCGGAACCAGCGGGCGGATGAACTGGTAGGTCACCTGGCCCGTCACTCCAATAATGAGCCGTGGGGCTGGTCACGGTTTATTGTGGATACGGTAGGATTTGAAACGGACATGCGTGTGCTGGATGCCGGTGCGGGTTATGGAAATTTGTGGCGTTGTAACGAGGAACGTTTGCCGGATGGTTTATCGGTTACCTGTGTGGACAGGCATAACACCCACATGGATACGTTTTGTGCTTTTCTGGAGGAGCAAAGAAAAGAAGGAAAATTTGCAAACGGCGAGTTTTCTTTTGTGTGGGATGATTTAGAAACCATGTCCTTTGAAGAAAATTATGACCGCATTTTCTTTAATCACACGGTATCCCACATCGCAGACAGAAAGGCGTTGTATCATAAGTTTTACGATGCTCTTGCGACAACCGGAATTCTTACCTGCACCTGGGGCGGATATCTCTTTTATGACAACATGCAACCTTATTTCAGGGAATTTTTCGGAAGTTGTCCGGAATTGGATAAAGGTCTTGCAAAACACAAAGAAAGAGCGGATGCCTGGGAGCAGGAGCTGCGTGATGTCTTCTCGTTGGTAGAAAAGCATGCCTACATAATCACCCTGACCTTTGCTACCGCAGAGGAATTTCTGGATTACATTGTGCAGGTGTGCAAGCCGGTACGGGAAGTGCTGGAAGTCAGAAGAGAAGAGTTCTTAAGCTACTTGCGGGGCAAAGAAGAGTTGAAAAACGAGCAGGGTATTTATGAAGTCACCAGAGATACTGCTTTGTTCACATGCAAAAAAGAGGAATACAAGGAGGATTGACATGCCATCCAGAATGATTCATTACCTGATTGCGGAACAAGTGGCTGAACAGGTGAAAATAAAGGATAAAAACCGTTTCAAAATCGGTTCTCTTTGTCCTGATATGTCCCTACATACGGACGGTTCCAAAAATCAGACTCACTATTTTGAAATTCACGGAGATAGTAAGGGCGGTAACTGGCTGCGGTTTATAGAAGAGTATGGCGACCGGATGAAACAGGATGATTTATATTTAGGTATTTTGTGTCACCTGATTACTGACATGATTTGGTTTTATGAAATTATGGAAACCCAGATTCGCTCTAAAGTGAAGTCTAAGGAGGAGCGGCAGGAAAAATATCAGGCGGGATATACAGACTTTCACAAGTTAAATTATCTTTTGCGGGAAGAATTTGACCTGCGGTATGAACTTACGGAAGACCGGAATATCGAGTTTGCAGGGCTTCATCCGGAACTGTATGATGAGGTGTTTGACGGCTTGTTCAAGGACTTCTTTTTGGAACCGAGGGCGGAGAAAGAAGCTCTTGCCATATATACGTATGATATTACTATGGCCTGTATTCGACTTTGCATTGAGAAATGCGTTGATGTGATAAAAGCGTTTCGAAAGGGCGAAGGAATATTGAATCCCGAAACTTATTTTGTGCCGGTGAGGGAGGAGTTTGCCATTGCAATCCTGCCGGATAACTTTTATACTAGGATATAGATTTTGTATATTACACAAAGGAGAACCAAATGAGAATCATTTTCGTCCGCCACGGACACCCAAACTATGTAAATGACTGTTTAACGGAGCTTGGTCATAGGCATGCTGCCGCAGCGGCAGAGCGCTTAAAGGATGAAGGGATTTCCGAGATTTATTCCTCCACCTGCGGACGTGCCTATGAAACCGCAGGTTATGTGGCAGAAAAGTATGGTTTGCCTATCGTAAAATGTGAATTTATGCGGGAAATTTCCTGGGGCTCTGTGGATAATGAGCCAATTGATTTTGACGGGCATCCCTGGTCTGCGGTAGATGACATGGTAGCAAAGGGCGAGAGCTTGTTAAACCCGAACTGGGCAAAAGAGGAACCTTTTGTGCGGAACAAAATGGTGGGTTATGTGGAAAATATTGCAGTTGCGTTAGATAAGTGGTTAAAGACTCTTGGCTACACCAGAGAAGGACTTTATTACCGTGTGGCAGACAAGGAATCGGTAAATGAAGATGGCAGCAGAATTAACACTGCCAAAACCATCGCAGCCTTCGGTCACGGAGGAGCCGGTTCTGCTATTTTCAGCCACTTGTTTAACCTGCCGTACCCGTTTGTATGTACTACCCTAAACCAGGATTACACAGGTATTACCATTGTGGAACTGCCGGACACACCGGGAGCGCTGGTAAAACCGCGGTTTGAAATCATGAACGATGCAAGACATATCCAAGACTTACGGATAGAAAACGTGTATGAAAATTGAATTTTCGTAAATTAACAACAAAAAGGCACCCCGCCCATATATCGGAGGAGTACAGTGGTTTACCACGTACCCGTAGATATATGGGCGGGGTGCCTTTTATTGTTCAATGAGAAAACTCAATTTTCTTACTTTTTCAGCTGGAACTGAGCTACCAGATTGTGCATGGTTGCTGCCTGTGCGGATAATTCTTCACTGGTTGCGTAGGATTCTTCTGCAGCTGCGGAGTTGCTCTGTACAACCTCGGAAATGCGGGCAATACCCTGGTCTGCCTGTTCTACTGCCTCGGCCTGTACCTGAGTGTTTTCGGATAAGGTCTTGGAGGTTTCTGCAATCTTCTGAATGGCATCTACCACACCGAATAATACGTCGGCAGTACGGTTGGCAACGCGGCTGCCTTCTTCAATTTCGCGGAGGGTGTTGTTAACCAGTTCGCGGGTGTCCACTGCGGACTTAGCACTCTGGTCTGCCAGGTCACGGATTTCATCGGCAACTACGGCAAAACCGCGGCCTGCATCACCGGCTCTGGCTGCTTCGATGGAAGCATTTAAGGAGAGCAGGTTGGTCTGGCTTGCGATATTTTCGATTTCTGCAATGATATTTTCAATCTTCTTGGAAGTTTCGCTGATACGGTTCATGGTTTCAACCATGTTGTTCATTTCCTTGTGGCTGTTCTGTGCGTCGTTAGCACAGGCAAGTGCCTGTACATAAGCTTCGTCTACACTTTGTGCGGTGTACTTTAAACCGTCGGATACGGTGTTCATGGTAGCTAACATTTCTTCTACGGAAGCAGCCTGGTCTGTTGCGCCTTCGGCAAGGCTGGAAGCTGCTTCTGCCAAGTTGGAAGCACCGCCGTTTACCTGGTTGGAAACTTCTTCTACTTCGCTTAAAGCGTTGCTGACATTGATATTCATGTTCTTGATGGAAACATATAATTCGGCAAGGTCACCCACATAAGCGTCTGCACAATCGGACTCTACGTTGAAGTTGCCGTTGCTCATTTCGGCACACATTCTTTCTACGTCGAGAATAATCATCTTTAAGCGCTCTGCCATGTCATGGGAGGAGTTCATAAGTCCCGCAATTTCATCCTGGGCATTGGAGGTTGGGAATTCGGACTTGATGTCGCCTTCGGCGAAGGTTCCGAAACGATCCTCCAACTGTGCCAGCGGCTTGGAAATACCCTTGGAAATAATGGAGGCAATTCTCTTTGCGATGATGCTTGCAGAAATAACTAAAACAACCATGAGGATGATGGCACCCCATTCCAAAGCTTCACAAATAACTTCCATCTGGTGTTCTTTTTCGATGTTAATGTTCATGAGTGCTAAGGTTGCGTTGTCAAGTTCTTCGTATAACGGGGTCAGGTCGTTGATGGCCATCTGCTGGGCCTGACGGTTTTTTTCTGTATCTGTATTGGCACCAAGTTCAATAATTTCTGCTTCCTTTGCAAGATAAGCATCCAAGGCAATTCCGATTTTTTTATAAGCATCTTCGCCTTCTTTGGTAACAATGGTTTCGTGGATTGCTTCGTATTTTGCTTTGGTGTTTTTTACGCGGTCATCGTGTTTGTCTACCAGCTGGTCAATTAAGTTCTGGTCTTCATAACCGATAATACCGCGGGTATTGGAACGGCACTCTGCGTACTCATTCATGAACAAGGCAATGTCACCCTGCGGCAGTGCATAATTGTTCATGGCGTTTTTGAAGTTAGCTACTACAAGCAACAAACATGCAATGCCTACAACAGATGCAACGGAAGCAATCAGTATAATAATGTTAAATGCTTTGCGTAACCGTTCTTCGATACGCATCCCCTTAAAGTTTAAAAATTTTCCCTTCTTTTTTGTCTTACTCATAAGTACTCCTTCCCCTCTTAGCAACTACGGATAGTCAGTCATCAAATAGGTGGCTTTATGGAGTTGTGCTAAGAGAAACAGTTTAAATCTTTTGTACCAAGTATTATACCTCAAAAAAGCAAATGTTTCAAGTAATTGTAACCGTTTTCGCGCAAAATTGAGCAAATAGTCCCATAATTTTTATGAACAAATTCTATTGTCTATTTCTTTGCGCAGCTTCTGCATTTCTTCCACGTTTACCTTACATACCTTGCGGTCGTAGGTGTAGAAGCCGTTGATTTCGTCTTCTACGTCGGAGAGCTGGGTATAAACCGCACCGCAGCAGCCCTTTTCGATAACAGGAAGAATGGTTTTGTTATAAGCATCCCAAACCTTTTCGGAAACTTCGTCCGCATTTTTGCAGTTGCCGTAGCCGTAAGAGGCGTATTTTGCATAAATATGATTTTCCACAGGATATGCACAACCGCCGAACTCGGAAATAAACATCGGACGGGTGGCAGGCTGCGGCTCTAAGTTGCCAAAGTAAACATGCAGACTGTCAAAGTCATTCTTTTTTCTTGCAAACCAGCCGGAGGTGGAGTCATATAAGCGGGACGGATCCATTTTCTTTGCAATGGTATACATGCGGTCACTGTCAAACTGTCCCCAGCCTTCGTTGAACAGGGTATAAACCACAATAGATGGGTGGTTATATAAGTGGGACAGGGTTTCTTTCATATGCTGCTCCCAAAATTTTTTCTGTTTCGCAGGGAAGAAACGCAAGGTGTCCACCAGTTTTTTCATGCCGATGGTTGGCAGTGCGGTGTCCCTGAGGAAAGAATAGCTTCCGCTGTTGACCATATCCTGGACTACCAGCATTCCGTGAAGGTCACAATAGTAGTAAAAGGCTTCCGGCTCAATTTTGATATGCTTCCGGAGCATGTTAAAGCCCAGCTCCTTCATACGGAGAATGTCACGTTCAAACTCTTTTTCTTCCGCAGGAAGGAAGATGCCGTCACAGAAATATCCCTGGTCCAGAACACCATGGAGGAAGATTGGTTTGCCGTTTAAGCAGACACGGTTCACGCCGTCCTTATTAATAATTTCAATAGTACGCAGGGCAAAGTAGGTTTCCAACTCGTCCTGGTCTACGGAAAGAGTCATGCGGTACAAATACGGATTTTCCGTGGTCCAGAGTTCCGGAACATATGGAGTTCCGTCTGCGGTAATGATGTCACGGAGTTTTAAGTAACCGGAGTTGCCGGACATGGAAAATTCCATTTGCTCGCCGGTGTGAAGGGTGACAAGTGCCTTTGCGTGGACCGCACGTTCCGGATGGTTGGTGGCAAAGGAAATATGTACACCGTCTAAATCCGGTGTAAGCTTCAGGTCTTTGACATAAGTATCGGACACCTGCTCCAGCCAGACGCTCTTCCAAATGCCGCTGACCGGGGTGTACCACATGCCGCCCCGCTTTTTCGTCTGTTTGCCGTACGGATAGCGGGTAGAGAGACGGTCGGTAACCTTGACTACCAGCAGGTTTTCTTTATTGGTATAAAGAACGTTGGAAATATCGAAGGAAAACGGTAAATATCCGCCGGCATGCCTGCCCAGAAGGACACCGTTCAAATAAACCTCTGCCAGCTGGTCCACCGCTTCAAAACGTAGCAGGGTGCGGATACCGGCTTCCGGCTTCGGAACAATAAATTTCTTTTCATAAATCAGCTTGCTGCCGACGTGCTTTTTGTAGCCGGACAGTTCGGATTGCGGAGGAAACGGAACCAGACAGGTACCGTTATTTAATTTCCACTCACCGTTTAAGCTGTACCAGCTGTTTCTCTTTAATTGCGGTCTTGGATATTCCTGCCAAACTTCGGCGGAATCGCCGAGCTGTTCTCCGGCTTCACTCATAAGAGGGTAGTGTCCGTTACGTACAAATCGGAAAATGCCTGCCAGAACAAGTAAGACTCCGACCGCAACCAAAAAAGCCGCAAGGAAAATGTTTTCGTTAGGAATAAAGGAAGTGGTACCGTCATTATTGGTGATGGTTTCTGCGTTTTTTAATACTGCCGCACCAATGGACGGACCGATGATGCCCGGAATCAGAACCTGTCCGATAATACGGATGCCCTGGAACTGCCCGGCCCTGCTTTCCGGAATCAGGCTCCGGATCATGGCGCCAAAGACGGACATACCGGTAAGATAGCCGGTCATCATAAGAAGGGAGCCGGTAAATACAACCGGGGTGGTACGTCCAAAGAAAAGCAGGACATAACCTGCCATTAACAGTAACAGGGTTGGCATGACGGAGGTTTTAAAGCCGGTCATATCAAACAATTTGCCGTAAAATGCGGTGATGATTGCCGCAACAATAATGGCAGGAGCCATAATAAGCACGTAATCGGTCATGCCGAGACTTTTTTCATAGTATAAAATCAGGTACGGCATGTAGGTCTGAATAGAAATATTAAAGGCTGCAAAGGCCAGTACAATCAGATAGAGAAGAGGATTTTCCTTCATAACACCCGGGCGGAAGCTGTAAACTAAGGTTGCCCAGTAATTTTTTTTCACTTCGGAAGCTTGTTCTTCTTCACGCTTGATTGCCAGCTCCGGCGCTTCTTCTACAATAAAGAGACCTAAAACACCAATCAGCAGGGTGGCAATACCGATAATCAGGAAAATCAGGGTCCAGCTGGAATCCTTTTCTAAATCAAAGAACATAAAACCGCCGAATACCACCAAAATGGATACCAGCGGCATCATGGAATTGATTCCTTCGATTTTACCGCGGGAGGAATCGTCGCCCCAGTCGGTCATCCAGGCGTTGAAGCCGGCATCGTTGGCGGAGGAACCGAAGAAGGTCATAACGCAGTCCATAATGATAACCAGGGTAACACCCAGGGAAGCTGCGGCTGCCGTGCTTCCGGCAATCGGGGTTAAAATATCCATGCGGATGAGACAGAAGGATAAAATGGAAACGCCCCATAAAATGTAACCGCCGCTCATCAGAAGTTTTCTGCGGTTGATGTGGTCGGACAGGGCACCGATTAACAGTGTGGTAACAGTGGCTGCTACGGAACTGGCACTGACCATTAAGGAAATTTCTGCGGCAGAGGCATGAAACATTTTGTAAATAAATACATTAAAATACATGTTTTCCACTACCCAGGCTACCTGTCCCATAAGACCGAAGACGGCAAGTACTGCCCAGAATTTTTTGTTGAGACGTTTCATACGACAATCCCCCTTCATACGAGTTTTTTCTTGTTTTCAGCATACCAAAAAAAGGTGTTTTTCGCAACAAAAAGGGTTTCTTTTTTTTAGGAATGGAATAATTTACATAAATCCGGCAAGAATGTAAAAAAATCTATTTGAAATCGTGGAAGAGTGTGGTATCATAGATTATGTATAAGTATAATTTTGTTTAAATGCAGATTTGACGGAATGAAGGAAGGAACAGCATGGTAAATATGCGTAAGGTCCGGCTGATGACAAAGCTGGCAATATATGAAAAAACAGAAGGAAAAGAAGATATCAAGCTGGGAAAATATTTCCGGCGGGATTATGTGCGGTTAAAAATCCTGCACAATATTGTGGCAGTTACCATCGGATATTTCTTGGTGCTGGCCATGGTGATTGCTTACCAAATGGAGTATTTAATCCGTGAGGCAGTAAATTTAGACTATATCGGCATGGGAAAAACCATTCTCGGAGCCTACATTATTGTGGTTACCGTTTATGTGATGGCGGCCATGGTCGGTTACGGTATCTATTATGATTATTCCCGTAAAAAGCTGGCGAAGTATTTCCGAATGCTTCGTCTGCTCCGCAGTATGTATCAGGAAGAAGAAGGACAGCTTGGATTGGAAGAGGAGAAGGAATAAGGATGAAAATTATAACTAAGTTATTGGAATTCAGAGGAATGGCCAGACGGTTTTTCCAAAAGTACCAGTTGATTATTGAGCCGGTGTTCCGGTTTGTTATTTCCTATTTGGCATTTCATACCATTAATACGGCATTGGCATATAATACCAAGGTGGCAAGTCCTGTAATTGAACTTGCACTGGCAGCAGTAGGTGCCTTTTTACCACCGGTGGTTTTAATTCTGATGTGTGCACTTTTGGCAATTTTACAGGTGTACAGTGCTTCCCCTATTTTGGCAGCACTGGTGGTTGTTATTTTTGCAGTCCTGTATTGCTTTATTGCACGTTTTTCCGGACAGTACGGTTATGCGGTAGTGGCGGTACCGATTCTGTTCGTATTTAAAATGCCGTACCTGATTCCGCTTTTACTTGGAATGATTGCCACGCCGATGGCAATTTTCCCGACGGTCAGCGGTGTTATCATTTACTTTGTTTTTAAAGTAATCCAGGAAGCAGCCACCCGTCAGGACATCACCAGCCTGGATGCCACCCTGGCATTATACATTGACGTAGTTAACAGCCTGTTTAAGCATAAAGAAATGTTTATTACTGCCGCAATTTTTGCTGTTGTAATTCTCGTTATGTGGCTGGTAAGAAGAATGCGTTTTGAATTTGTTTTTGAAATTACCATTGTACTTGGTGCAATTATCAATATTTTAGGCTTTTTACTGGCAAACCTGCAGATGGACATCAATGTGGGTACGGGCTCCATGATTCTCGGAACCGTAGTTTCCATGTTACTGGTATTTGTGGCGCAGTTTTTCCGCGTGGTATTGGATTATACTTCCGTGGAGCATGTCCAGTTTGAGGATGACGACTATTATTACTACGTAAAGGCAGTGCCGAAAATTGATGTGGCAATGCTCCAGAAAAATGTAACCACTTTTTCTGACGATGAAGAGGAGCCGGAGGAAGAATTAACGGCTGCCGAGCAGGAAGAAGAGGATTTTGACTTTGCAGAACATTCCGATGAAATTCCTGAAGAGGAAGAGCTTACGGAAGACGAGGAATAAAAAAGATAAGGAACGGATAATGCTATGAGTAACATCGTAAACATGTTAGACAAATTAGTAAGATGGCTATCTTTGCCGCAAATGCGCCCGATGGATTTTGTGGAAATCATTTTGATTGCGGTGCTGTTTTACTATGTCATTAAGTGGATTAAAACAACCAGGGCCTGGGTAATTGTAAAAGGACTGATTGTGCTTCTGCTTGTGTGGATTTTGGCCACTGTGTTAAAATTCGATGTTATTCTCTGGCTGTTCACCAATACCATCGGCGTTGGTATTACCGCGGTCCTGATTTTATTCCAGCCGGAGCTCCGAAAGGTTCTGGAAACCCTGGGTCAGAGAAAAATTTTGTCTTTGGATATGTTTATGGAAGGAAAAGACAGAAAGAATGAAAAATTCTCCCAGGATACGTTGAATGAACTGGTACGCGGTACCTTTGAACTGGCAAAAACAAAAACCGGTGCTCTTATTGTGTTGGAACAGGATATTTCTTTGGAGGAATATTCCCAAACCGGTATCATGATTGACGGTCTGATTACCAGCCAGCTTTTGATTAATATTTTTGAGCATAATACACCGTTACATGACGGTGCAGTTATTGTACGGGGAGACAGGGTAGTATCCGCAACCTGTTATCTTCCGTTGTCCGGAAACATGAGATTAAGTAAAGATCTTGGCACCAGACATCGTGCCGGTGTCGGTATCAGTGAAGTATCCGACAGCTTTACCATTATTGTTTCGGAAGAAACCGGCAAGGTTTCCATAGCAAGGGGAGGCAATCTGATTTTCAACGTAGACGGTGATTTCCTCCGGGCAAAGCTTATGGAATTGCAGAAGGGTAAAGAACAGGAAACAAAGACAACCAGATTCCCAAGATGGAGAGGAAAGCGGGAAAAATGAAAGAGAAAGTAACTCACAATTTTGGATTAAAACTGTTATCGGTTGGCCTGGCGGCGTTGCTGTGGCTGGTGGTTATCAATTCCCAGGACCCGGTAGAAACCGTAACTTTTGAGGATATTCCGGTAACCATTATTAACGAAGCGTCTTTGGTCGCAAAAGACAAAATTCCGGAAATCGTGGAAGGTGATACGATTTCTGTGGTGGTGGAGGCAAGACGTACCATTTGCGAAAAACTTACCAAAGATGACATTATTGCTGTAGCGGATTTTGAAAAAATATCCGTAACAGATGCGGTACCTATTGATGTTTCCGTTAATTCAGCCTATGCCAGGGATGTGGAAATTGTCCGTGGATTAAATCAGGTGATGAAGTTACGTCTGGAGGATTCCATTACTAAGGATTTTCGTGTAAAAATATCTACAACCGGTCAGACAAAAGAAGGTTATGTCATCGGTGATATGGTAGCAAGTCCAAACATGATCAGCATTACCGGTTCCAGTACCCAAATCAGTAAAATTAAAGAAGTGGTGCTCATGGTGGATGTGGACGGAATTTTCAGGGGTTCCGTATCAACCGGCGTTCCTGTTATTTACGACATGAACGGTGATGTAGTCAATTCTTCTAAGGTATCCATAAGCACCTCCGAAGTGCAGGTAACCGTTCCGGTACTGAAAACAAAAACGGTACGTATTATTGTAACAACCACAGGAGAACCTGCGGTAGGTTATGAAGTCGGCAGTATTTCTTACCAGCCGGATATGGTTACGGTAGCAGGCACCTTGTCGGAATTGGTGTTACTTGGCTCTACCTTAAAGGCACAGTGCGACATTACCGACCAAAGCGGTGTGGTAGAAGAGAATATAGATATTGCATCCTTGTGGAATGAAAGCCTGGAGAGTCTTCGCCTGGTAGATGAGGACAAGCTGGCGGTTACCATTACCATGAAGCCATATGAGGAAAAAGTATTTGAAATTACGCCGGGGGCAGTGGAACTACGCGGACTTTCCGATGAGTTCCTTGGAAAAATTTTGTCCCTATCCGTGAGTCAGGTGCATATAACAGGCAAGGAAGCGAGCATACAGGGTATTAATCTGCAAAAGCTTGCTCCGTACATAGACTTAAGCAATATAACAACAGAAGGTGTTCACCTTGTCCCGGTTTACTTGGAAAATCTGGGCGACTTGATTTTGGACGATATTCTGCAGGCGAATGTACATGTAGAGTTAAGACCGCGGCAGAACGAGGAACCGGATGCGCCAGTAACATCTTTTGAAGGCGGGGAAGCCGGCACCGCAGAAACAGAATAAATGATAGGAATTTAGTAATTTGAAGAACTTATTTTTGACATTCAAGAAATATCAATACCTGCTGTTCCAGCTGGTAAAGAAGGACATAAAATTAAAATACAGAAGCTCCTATATGGGAGTACTTTGGACCTTACTGGAACCATTATTAACCATGATGGTTCTGGTTTTGGTGTTTTCAAAATTATATCATAATACAAAAGACTTTCCGGTTTATATTCTGACGGGACGTCTTTTGTATTCCTTTTTTGCAAATACGACAAGGGCATCCTTAAAGTCCGTCCGGGCAAATGCGGGTATGATTAAAAAAGTATACGTTCCAAAGTATATGTATCCGTTTGCCAGTGTGCTGTCCGGTTACATCCAGTTTTTGATTTCCTTAGTGGTGCTGGCAGGTGTGGCAGTGTTTTGTGACATTCAGCCAACCGGGCATTTGGTAGAGGCTCTGGTTCCTTTAAGTATCATTTTGGTGTTAACGATGGGAGCAGGCTTGTGGCTATCCACACTGGCGGTGTTTTTCCGTGACTTAGAATATTTATGGGGAGTGGCGCTTACCCTGATTATGTATGCCTGCGCCATTTTCTATAAAGTGGAAACGGTAATCGGAGAGAATAACGAATGGCTCTTCCGTTTAAATCCGTTGTATTCGGTGATTGAAAACTTCCGTGATGCCATCTACGGCCGTGCAATGAATGTGCCGGTAATGTTGTATTCCCTGGGATTTTCCCTGGTGCTTTTCTTTAGCGGTCTGATTGTATTTTACAAAAATCAGGATAAGTTTATTTTACATTTGTAATATCAGGAATAGAGGTTACTATGTCAGAAACAGTTTTAACAGTAGATAATGTCAGTGTGAAATACCGTCTGACGGAGCAAAAGGTAGATGACTTAAAGGATTATCTGATTAAGCTTTTTAAACGTGAGTTGAGATATAAGGAGTTTTTAGCGCTGCAGGAGGTTTCCTTTTCGTTAGAGAGGGGAGACCGTTTGGCAATTATGGGATTAAACGGTGCAGGAAAGTCTACGCTCCTTAAGGTGATTGCCGGAGTGCTCAAAGCATCGGAAGGAAAGGTGACAAAGCACGGCAAGGTAGTTCCGCTTCTGGAGCTCGGCGCCGGTTTTGACATGCAGTATACCGGTTCGGAAAATATTTATTTATACGGTGCCATGCTTGGTTATTCTAAGGCTTTTTTAGATGAAAAGTATAATGAAATCGTAGAATTTGCCGAACTGGGAGATTTTATTAATGTACCGGTTAAAAATTATTCCTCCGGTATGAAAGCCCGTCTTGGATTTTCCATTGCCACAATTGTGGAGCCGGATATCTTAATTCTGGATGAGGTTCTTTCTGTAGGAGATGCCAAGTTTAAGAAAAAGAGTGAAAAAAAGATTATGGATATGTTCGATAAAGGAATTACGGTGCTGTTTGTATCCCATAACGAACAACAGGTGAAAAATATCTGCACCAAAGGAATTCTTTTAGAACATGGAAAACTTACTGCCGCAGGACCGGTAGATGAAGTGTTGGAAAAATATAAAAAATTGACAGAGTAAAAACATACGCCGAATCCATTCCGGATCCGGCGTGTTTTGTTTCTGCTATTCTTTTCGAGGACGACGGTTTTCTTCCGGCTTTTCGGAGCTTTCCGCGTCGGTAGTGACTTTGGCTGCTTCGGCTGCCGCTTCAACATCTGCTTTTTTTGCAAGGGTGACACTGATGGTAATTTCCTCGTATTTGCCGTTGATATTACGCTGTACGGTTAAGTCTATGGTAGTACCGTGACGATAGGAGGAAATAGCAGCTACCAGCTGGTCGGCTGTAGTAATCTGTACGTTGTTTACTCTTGTTACGATATCGCCCACATACAGGTTTGCTGCTTCGGCAGGACTGCCTTCCAAAACTTCTACAATATAAGCACCTAACGGCCAACCGTAAAAATCAGACAGAGTATCCGTAACACTACGGCTGCTGACGCCTAAGAAGCCCTTGTCTTCTTCTGCTAAAGTTTCTCTGGTCATAAGTTCGTTTAAAATAGGAATCGCACGGGAAATTGGAATGGCAAAGCACATTCCTTCAACACTGGTATCGGCATATTTTACGGAGTTGATACCGATAACCTCTCCCTTGGTATTGAATAACGGACCACCGCTGTTACCGCCATTGATGGCAGCATCGGTCTGAAGAAGAATCATTTCGTTGCCGTCTACGGTTACGGTACGGTCTTTGGCACTGATGTAGCCGACGGTTACGGACTGACCGTAACCAAGGGCGTTACCGATGGCGATGGCCATTTCACCGAGACGCACTGCTTCGGAATCACCGAGGGTAGCTACGCGGATAACTGCAAGAGTATCGGCGCTGATGGTGTCTAAAGGAACTGCGATGATAGCCAGGTCTGCAATAGAATCGGTACCTTTGATGGTTGCTTCCAAAGTAACATCATCAATAAATGTGATTTCAATTTTTGTGGCATTGTCAATTACATGATTGTTGGTGGCAATTAACAGCTCGGTATCGTTTTTACCTACAATGAAGCCGGAACCGCTGCCCTGGCTTTCCTGCTGGTATTGCTGTCCCCAGTAAGAATACGTATTTAAGAAAGTGCTTTTAACAGCAACGGTTGCTGCCATATTTTGATCCACTACCTGAACCACAACGCTTTCTGCCGGAGTGTCGGCTGCTTCAATAGTGCTGGTTACTCCCAATGTAATATTCGTAGGGGTACCCACTCCGTTGTTTCCGGAAGCAATACCATCAAAAGATTTTCCGTCGGTCGACTGTATTTGTACCAGCGGAATATGAAACACTTCAGATGCCAGATAAGAAGTACCTACAAATGCGGCACCGGCAATGATGCCGAAACAGGCGGCACCGGCTGCCCATTTTAAAAGCTTTACAAACGGGCGTTTCTTTTTTTTGCCCGGAACCTCTGCCGTAACGGTAGAAGCAGTGCTTCCGTAAGGGGAGGAATAATGGTAGGTATGATATCCCGTATGGTAATAGGAATCGTAAGTATTGGTGTTTTCTCTTTTTTCGCCGTTTTCATACCGATAACGGTATGGTTCGGAAACGGTTGTTTCATTTTCTGTATTGGAACCGGTTCTGTAAGAATCGTTTCGGGATTCATAGTTGTTAGTGTAATCTTCACTCATGATACATGTGCTCCTTTCGTGTTGCTGTGAAACTATAGTAACAGCCATTTGTGTACAGTTTGTGAAGAAAAACTGTTTTTTTTGTTAAAATACTTTTGCTTTCTTTTAAGTTATGCTACAATGTATGCTGTAGTAGAATTGTCTTCGATGGGATAGAATAAGAAGTAACGTCCGTCGGTATGAGGTGTCAGAATATGAGTATGATTAAAAATCATCAAAAAACCTTAAACAGAATATATGTGACAATAGATTTGATTTTGGTAGTTGTGGCATATGCATTGTCCTACGGCTTCCGTTTCTTATGGCTTCGTTGGATTCCTATCTTCGATAAGCAGCCGGGTACGTATTTGGAATTTGGCGTGTATATGAGCTATCTTTGGTTTATCTTGCCGGGGTATCTTATTATCTTATTGACCAACGGAGTATACCGGCCGCAGCGTAGCAGCGGAAGATTCTTAGAAATCATGCGTATTGTGCGAATCAACATCGTCGGAATTTTCTATATCATGGCGCTGTTGTTCCTGGTAAAGGAAATTGATATTTCCCGTGTGTTTTTAGTCCTTTTCTTTCTGTTAAATGTGTTTTTAGAACTGGCATACCGCTTTGTTTTGCGGCGCACGCTTCGAAAGCTCCGCAAGGAAGGCTACAATATTAAACATATTTTGCTGGTAGGCTACAGCCGTACGACAGAAGGATTAATTGACCGTATGATGGCAAATCCGCAGTGGGGCTATCATGTCATCGGCATTTTGGATGATGTAATGGAAACAGGAACGCGGTATAAAGGCGTACCGGTAATCGGTCCCCTGTCCAGTCTGGAGCAGCAGCTGGAGGACTATGATTTAGATGAAATCAATATTACCATGCGTATGGATGACTATGCCAATTTGGCGGAAATGGTGGCAAAGTGTGAAAAAAGCGGTGTGCACACCAAATTCCTGCCGGATTATCAGGATATCATTCCGACCATTCCTTATATGGAAGACCTGGAAGGCCTGCCGGTGGTGCATATCCGTAAGGTGCCGTTATCGTCCAGCGAGTTAAACCGTTTTATTAAGCGGAGTATGGATTTACTATTAGGAAGTATTGCATTGCTGATTGCGGCTGTTCCGATGCTGATAGTGGCAATTATTATTAAATGTACCTCCAAGGGTCCTGTATTCTATGCCCAAAAAAGAGTAGGCTTCCGCAACAAGGAATTTATGATGTATAAGTTCCGCTCCATGGAAGTGCAGGAGGAGAGCAAAGAAAAAACCGCATGGACTACCTTTAAAGATCCGCGGGTGACGCCAATCGGCAAGTTTATCCGAAAAACCAGCATTGATGAGCTTCCGCAGCTTTGGAATGTATTAAAGGGAGACATGAGTCTGGTTGGACCTCGTCCGGAGCGCCCGTTCTATGTAGAAAAATTCAAGGAAGAAATTCCAAGATATATGGTAAAGCATCAGGTGCGTCCGGGTATGACCGGATGGGCCCAGGTCAACGGTTACCGTGGCGACACCTCCATCCGTAAGCGTATTGATTATGATTTATATTATATTGAAAACTGGACTCCGGGATTTGATCTATTAATCATGTTCCTGACGGTGTTTAAAGGCTTTATCAATAAAAATGCTTATTAGAGAGTTTATAGAAAAGAGGAATTTTTAATGACTGACGATGTAAACAAGACAGAAGAAAAAAAGGATAATTATGAAGATATTTGTTATATCTGCCGCCGGCCGGAAAGCAAAGCCGGAACCATGATGAAGCTTCCTACGGGAATCTGTATCTGTTCCGACTGCATGCAGAAAACCTTCGATGCCATGAACAACAATCCGTTTCCGATGGGTGGCATGGACTTGTCCGGATTTTCTCCGTTCATGTTTGGCGGAGAAATGCCAAAAAGCCAGAAGATAAAGAAAAAGCAGCCAAAGGAACAGCCGGAAGAAGCGGCGGGCGAAGCACCGGAAGGTGTATTCGATATCCGCAACTTAAAGCCGCCCCATGTCATTAAGGCAGAGTTGGACGAATACGTGATTGGACAGGAAAAGGCGAAAAAAGTAGTTTCCGTAGCGGTATATAATCACTATAAGAGAGTATACGACAAGTCCGAAGACGGCATTGAATTAGAAAAATCCAACATGCTGATGTTAGGACCTACCGGTTCCGGTAAAACCTACCTTGTAAAAACACTGGCTAAGCTGTTGAATGTACCGCTTGCCATTACGGATGCCACTTCCCTTACGGAAGCGGGCTATATCGGTGACGACGTGGAGAGCGTGCTTTCCAAGCTCTTGGCAGCAGCAGACAATGATGTGGACCGGGCGGAAAAGGGTATCGTATTTATCGACGAAATTGATAAGATCGCAAAGAAGAGAAATGCCCACAGCCGCGACGTCAGCGGAGAATCCGTGCAGCAGGGCTTGCTTAAACTGTTAGAAGGTGCCGAGGTGGAAGTTCCGGTGGGTGCATCCAGTAAAAATGCCATGGTGCCGATGACCACCATTGATACCACCAATATTTTGTTTATTTGCGGTGGTGCCTTCCCTGATTTGGAAAATGTGGTAAAAGAGCGTCTTACCAAGCAGTCCACTATGGGCTTTACCGGTGAACTGAAAGACCGCTTTGACGGTGATAAAAACCTGCTTTCTAAGGCTACGGCAGCAGACCTTCGGGAATACGGCATGATTCCGGAATTTATCGGCCGTCTGCCGGTGCTGTTTTCCTTAAACCCACTGGATAAAAATATGTTAATCCAGATTTTACAGGAGCCGAAGAATGCTATATTAAAGCAGTATAAAAAGCTGCTTGCCATGGACGAAGTAGATTTGGTATTCGATGAAGGTGCTTTGGAGGCTATCGCGGAAAAGGCTATGGAAAAGGATACGGGAGCCAGAGCTCTGCGTGCTATTATTGAAGAGCTGATGTTAGATATTATGTATGAAATTCCGAAGGATGACTCTATCGGCCGTGTTACCATTACCAGGGATTATATTGCAAATAACGGTGCGCCTGTTATCGAGATGCGTACTCATGCAACACCGCTTCTTGGCGGAGAATAAACAAGCGTAAACCGAAGAAAACTCTCATATCTTAGTAAAAAAGATATGGGAGTTTTTTTGTGTCGGATTTTGATTTGTATTATGGAATGCTGGGGGAAATGCCATACCTTTTTGGGTTGTCACAGATGGAAAATTTAGAGGCAATCGGGGTAAACCGGGTACGGAGGATGCCCGGATTTGACTACCGGGGAACCGGAATTATCATTGGCTTTGTGGATACGGGAATAGATTATACCCATCCCGTCTTTGTGGAGGCCAACGGAGTCAGCCGGGTAACAACTGTTTGGGATCAGGCGGGAGAAACAGGAGCGCCACCGAAAGGTTTTTCCTTTGGAACGGAGTACGGTAAGCAGGAAATTGCGGAAGGAAGGGCACCGAAGGACGAAAACGGACACGGTACTTTTATGGCTGGAATTGCGGCGGGAAAAGAAGACCGGGAAAATGGGTTTGCCGGTGTGGCATCCGGCGCGGAACTGGCGGTAGTAAAACTTCGGGAAGCACCTATACAACTGAAAGAATATTTTTGCATGCCGACGGATGCAGTTGCCTTTAGTGAGGCGGATATTATGCAGGGAGTTCGGTATTTGCTGGAATATGCCACGGCACAAGGGAAACCGCTGGTATTATGTCTTGGTGTGTGTTGCGGCTTGGGAAGTCACCGCGGGGCAAATCCACTTTCTCTTTACTTGAACAGTTTAGTGTACCGGCCGGATATCTGTATTGTAACGGCGGCGGGAAATGAGGGGAACGCAAGACATCATGCCCGGATGAGTCTGGGAAATGTGCAAAGGGAAGTAGAGCTCTATGTCAGTACCCGCGGCAACGGATTTACGATGGAAATATTTGCGGAAGCAATTGCGGATTTGGAACTTCGGATGATTTCTCCTGCCGGAGACGATACTTCCGTGGTGGGAAGCGGTTTTACGGGAAGTGCACGTTTTCCGTTGATTTTTGACCGGAGTATTGTGTATATAGAAAGGGAAAACCTGATGCGCACCGGTACAATGCAGAGGATACGGGTGCGCATGGAACGGCCTTCCACCGGAATTTGGAGGGTCCGGTTTGGCAGAAGTGATATGTCAGCAGAGGTGAATTTGTGGCTGCCGCAAAAGGAGTTTTTGGAGGGAGACGTATATTTTCTGGAATCTGATCCGGAGGTAACGCTGTGCGAACCGGCAAATGCTCCTCTTCTTTTGGCAGTTGGGGGATATTCAACTGATAATAATGGGTTAGCGCCCTTTTCGGGAAGAGGGTTTACGGCAGATGGTTTGAATCAACCGACGCTGTTGGCACCTGCCGTGAATGTAAACGGTCCTTTTGCAGGCGGTGGCTATATTGTAAAGAACGGTACCAGCATCGGGGCAGCGTATACCGCGGGAGCTGTTGCATTGCTCTGGGAATATATGGAGGAATACCGCCGTGCCGGGACGGTGGCACCGTTAGATACTGTGCTCCTTCGGAATCTGTTTTTGCTTGGAGCGGCCCGGGAAGATAGAGAGGAATATCCGTCCCCGGCGTATGGTTACGGAACCTTAAATCTGTACGGGGTGTTTGAACTTTTGAGGAATTTATAAATAAAAATCCATTTTTGTGTTTGACAAGAGAAGAAAGGGATACTATACTTTAACTAATTACCAAGATAAAGAAGGTGTGATATGGCGCGCAAAACGAGTTTTTGGCGCAGATTACATAATCTGTTGCCGAAAAAGAAGATTTATATCGAAGGAAACCTGAATACCCGTGAGACAACGCCGGAACAGGAGTTGGAAGTTTTAGAGGGTGAAGAAACCCCAATCCGGGTATATTTTGATAAGAACAGCAAGTACGAAATTATTGAGCAGGAAATTTCCCCTGCTAAAATTCCGTGTCCGGGTTGTGGCCGCAGAATTTCCCACGGAATGGATTATTGCAATTTCTGCGGTGTCCATGTCACAGAAAAAGAACAACAAGAAGGAGTATAACAATGGGAAACTGGAAAAAGAACCTGCGTGTAGTAGACCCGTATGTACCGGGGGAACAGCCAAAGCAGGAGAATATGATTAAATTAAATACGAACGAAAATCCTTATCCGCCGGCACCGGGCGTGGAGAAGGTGTTAAAGAGTATGGAAACCGGTGATTTCCGCCTGTATCCGAAGCCGGATGCCAGAGAGCTGGTAGATGCTTTGGCAGAAGAATACGGTGTTCCTGCAGAGCAGGTGTTTGTGGGCGTCGGTTCCGATGACGTGCTTGGTATGGCATTTCTGACTTGTTTTAACAGTGAGAAACCGGTACTGTTCCCGGACATCACCTATTCTTTCTATCCGGTTTGGGCAGACTTGTTTAAGATTCCGTACAACCGTCCGGCATTGGATGAAAACTTCTGTATTAAAAAAGAAGATTATTTCGCAGAAAACGGCGGTATTGTTATTGCCAATCCGAATGCACCGACATCTATTGCTATGCCGCTTGCGGACGTTGAGGAGATTATTGCAAAAAATCCGGATTCTGTAGTGATTATCGATGAAGCTTATGTGGATTTCGGCGGGGAGAGTGCTCTTCCTCTGGTGAAGAAGTATGATAACCTGTTGGTGGTACAGACCTTTTCCAAGTCCCGTTCCATGGCAGGTATGCGTATCGGTTTTGCCATCGGCAGCCGTGCATTAATTGATGCCATGTATGCGGTTCGTAATTCTTATAATTCCTACACTATGAACATGCCGTCCATTTTGTGTGGGGTGGAAGCGGTAAAGGACCGTGCATATTTTGATAAAACAAGAAATGCCATCATGGAAACAAGGGAAGATGTGGCAGAGAAGCTTGCAAAGCTTGGATTTACCGTGCTTCCTTCCAGCACCAACTTCCTGTTTGCCGCACACGAGAGTGTTCCGGCGGAGGAATTGTTTTTGATGCTGAGAGAAAAGCACATTTATGTGCGTTATTTTAAGCAGCCGAGAATCCAGAATTACTTAAGAATTACCATCGGCACACGGGAACAAATGGCTATCTTTTTAGCAGAGGTGGAAAAGTATCTGGCAACAAAGTAAAGATTGTGGATTACTTTTGTGAAATTAGTACAGATAGGAAATTTTTATGCAAAACAGAAACTACCAGAAAGAACTGGAAAAGTTAATAGAAAAACAACAGAGGGAAGGCGCAAAGCCCTCCCTTTTGCTTCACAGCTGCTGTGCGCCATGCAGCAGTTATGTGCTGGAATACCTGGCGCCGTATTTTAACATTTGTGACTTTTATTACAACCCGAATATTTCCCCGAAACAGGAGTACGAAGACCGAAAGGAAGAGCTGGTGCGTTTAATTCGGGAAATGGGGTTATCCACAGAAGTAACCTTCTTGGAGGGAACTTATCAACCGGAGGACTTCTTTGCCATGGTAAAAGGCATGGAAGAGTTACCGGAGGGCGGCGAACGCTGCTTTAAATGTTATGAAATGCGCCTTCGGGAATCTGCCAAGATTGCCAAGGAGCAGGGGGCGGAGTATTTTGCCACGACGCTTACGATCAGCCCGCTTAAAAATGCGCAGAAGCTAAATGAGATTGGGGAACGGCTGGCGGAGGAGTACGGTGTGGAATACTTGCCGTCGGATTTTAAAAAGAAGAATGGGTACAAGCGGTCTGTGGAGCTGTCGGCACAGTATGAGTTGTATCGGCAGAATTACTGCGGATGTGTGTTTTCGAAAATGCAGGCAGAAAAAGAAAATTAATTTTTGTAATTTTCTATTGACAAATGCATATAGTAGTTCTATAATCCCAAACAAATTTAATTATTCAAACCGTTGAAGCGGAGATAACGGCAATGATGCCTTTACAGAGAGCCTGTGTTGGTGAGAGTCAGGTGAGAAACAAGTTGTCAAATGGACCGCGGAGGGCATGGTCAAAGGTGTAGTCAGGCTGCACTGAGTATTCTGTGACGTGTGGGCATACGTCAGTTGCCGGGGATATGTTGGTATCCTGCTAAGAGTACAGCGTCATTGCTGTAAATCAAGGTGGCACCGCGGATTGTAAATATTCGTCCTTGACAGAGTCTGAAATTCTGTCAAGGACGTTTTTTATTTGTCCCAAAGGAGGTAAACGCATGAAAACAAAACGATGGTGGCGCCCGGTGCGCCGAATGAAAATAATTTTAAGGGAAAGCAGCAAATTTAAGTGATTGATTTTAATTGGAGGAATCTACTATGAATTATAAGAATGTTGAATTTAATACCTACTTTAAAAATTATCCGGATATTAACGGCTATTTTGGAAAATACGGCGGCTCCTATATTCCGCCGGAACTGCAGGTTGCCATGAATGAAATTACACAGGCTTATCAGACGATTTGCAAGTCCAGAAAATTTATTGATGAGCTTCGAAGAATCCGTAAGGAATTTCAGGGAAGACCAACACCTATTTCCCATCTGGAGCGATTGTCGGATAAAATCGGCACCGGAGTTCAGCTATATGTAAAACGGGAGGATTTAAATCACACCGGCGCCCACAAACTAAATCATTGCATGGGTGAGGTATTGTTGGCAAAATATATGGGAAAGAAAAAAGTCATTGCAGAAACCGGTGCGGGGCAGCATGGTGTGGCACTGGCAACAGCGGCAGCATATTTTGGAATGGAATGTGATATTTATATGGGAGCTGTGGATATTAAGAAGCAGGCGCCTAATGTGGCAAGAATGAAAATTCTTGGTGCCAGGGTGATTGAGGTTACGGAGGGGCTTGCAACCTTAAAGGAGGCGGTGGATGCAGCTTTTGCGGCGTATTGTAAGGAATATAAGGATGCCATTTACTGTATCGGTTCGGTGGTCGGTCCGCATCCGTTTCCGATGATGGTACGTGATTTTCAAAGTGTCGTAGGTGTGGAAGCAAGGGAACAGTTTCTAGAAATGACAGGAGGGCTTCCGGATGCAGTGGTTGCCTGTGTGGGTGGCGGTTCCAATGCTATGGGACTCTTTTCCGGATTTTTAAATGACCCGGTAGAAATTTACGGTGTGGAACCACTGGGCAGAGGAATAAAATTAGGTGACCATGCAGCAAGCCTGACCTACGGTGAAGAAGGTATTATGCATGGGTTTAACAGTATTATGCTGAAGGATGAAAACGGCAATCCTGCACCGGTATATTCTGTGGCCTCCGGCTTGGATTACCCGTCCTGTGGACCGGAGCACGCATTCCTTCACGACTTGGGAAGAGTAAACTATGATGTTGTAACAGATGAGGAAACCATAGATGCATTCTTCGAATTGTCTAGAATGGAAGGTATTATTCCTGCCATTGAAAGTTCCCATGCAGTTGCTTATGGCATGAAACTGGCAAAACAGATGGATAAGGGTTCGATTTTAATCAACCTTTCGGGAAGAGGCGACAAGGATATGGATTATATTATCGAGACCTATGGTATCCGGTAAAAAAATTTAAAAAGGTTCTTGACACCACTGCTTTAAAGTGATAAACTTCATTACAACTTAATAAGTTACTACAAAAAGCTGTGACGAAGAATGGTCAAGGTGATAAAACATTTCAGAGAGCCGGTGGTTGGTGTGAACCGGTATGAAAAAGCTTTGTCCTCTCACTTCTGAGCCGGATGCGTGAAGCCCGTAAGGGTGTGTAGGACGTCCCGTGTATGCTACGTTAGTGCATAGAGATTGTTAGATCTCGATGAGGTGGCGGATATTTTATCCGCAATTTGAGTGGTACCGCGAGTGGAAATTGTAATTACACCCGTCTCAAAGCAGAAAAAGCTTTGAGGCGGGTTTTTGTTTGCCTCAAAGCCAGTAACCCCGTGACAGAATTTAGAGAAAAGGAGACAAACAAATAATGGACGCAAGTAAGTACCGAGTGGGATACTTTCCCGTGGACAAAAAGTACAACAAGTGGGTAACAAAAGACCATATCGAAGCTCCGCCAACCTGGTGCAGCGTGGATATGCGGGACGGCAATCAGAGTCTGGTCATTCCCATGAGCCTGGAAGAGAAGCTGGAATATTACAAAGTGCTTCTGGAGGTAGGATTTAAGGAAATTGAGGTTGGCTTTCCGGCAGCCAGCGAGACCGAATATGAATTCTTAAGAACCCTGATTGATAACAATATGATTCCGGAGGATGTGACAGTGCAAGTGCTGACCCAGTGCCGGGAGCACATCATCCGCAAAACCTTTGATGCCTGCAAGGGCGCCCCAAGTGCCATTATTCATTTTTACAATTCCACCAGCGTGGCACAGCGGGAGCAGGTGTTTAAAAAATCCAAGGAAGAAATTAAGCAGATCGCCATTGACGGAGCCAAATTAGTAAAACAGCTGGCAAGCGAGTACGAAGGAAATTTCCGGTTTGAATATTCTCCGGAGTCCTTCACCGGAACTGAAACTGACTATGCATTGGAAGTGTGTAATGCGGTGTTAGATGTTTTGGAGCCGGGTCCGGATAACAACGTCATCATCAATTTACCGGTAACAGTGGAAATGAGTATGCCCCATGTGTACGCTTCCCAGGTGGAGTACATGAGCGAGAATTTAAAATATCGTGAGCATGTAACGGTTTCCCTGCATCCTCACAACGACCGGGGTACCGGTGTGGCAGACACGGAGCTGGCGTTGCTGGCAGGCGCGGACCGTGTGGAAGGAACACTGTTTGGTAACGGGGAACGTACCGGAAATGTGGACATTATTACACTGGCAATGAATATGTATTCCCACGGCGTAGACCCGAAGCTGGATTTTTCAGACATGAACACTTTGGTGGAAACCTATGAGCGCTGCACCCGGATGCATGTATATGAAAGAGCACCATATGCGGGAGCCCTGGTATTTGCGGCCTTCTCCGGCAGTCATCAGGATGCTATTGCCAAGGGCATGAAGTACCGGACCAAGAAAAATCTGTATGAGTGGAATGTGCCGTATATTCCGATTGATCCGAAGGACATCGGCCGTACCTATGATGCAGATGTCATCCGTGTGAATTCCCAAAGCGGAAAGGGAGGCATCGGATATCTTTTGGAGCAGACTTTTGGCTACAATCTGCCGCCGAAGATGAGGGAACACTTAAGCTATCTGTGTAAGAATATTTCCGACCATGAGCACAGAGAGTTAAAGACAGAGGAAATTTTTGAAATATTTGAGAAGAATTATTTGAATCTGCCGGGTGCTATTGAGGTTACGGATTTTGATTTCATGAGAGAAAATGAAGCGGTGAAAATTAACATTACCTTTATGCAGAACGGAGAAGAAACTGAATTAGAGGCAGAGGGTAACGGCGTTTTAAATGCCATCAATAATGCATTAAAGGCTTACACCGGAAAAACATACACATTACAGGTGTATACCCAGCATAGTATGCAGGGACAGGGTTCCGGCAGCGTGGCGGCATCCTATATCGGATTGGAAACCGAGGAAGGCATGTTCTGGGGCTCCGGTACGGACACCGACATTATTAAAGCAAGTACAAATGCACTGCTTAGTGCATTCGCAAATATGACAAAAGGAGGCAACTAAAATGGGAATGACCATGACACAAAAAATTCTTGCTGCCCATGCAGGTCTTGATACAGTAGTTGCAGGACAGTTAATCAGCGCAAAGCTGGATATCGTGCTGGGTAACGATATTACAACCCCGGTGGCGGTAAATGAGTTTAAGAAAGCGGGATTTGAAAAAGTTTTTGATAAGGACAGGGTGGCCATTGTTCTGGATCACTTTGTACCAAATAAGGATATTAAGGCGGCGGAGCAGTCCAAGACCTGCCGTGAATTTGCCTGTGCCCATTGCGTCAGCCATTTTTACGATGTGGGTAAGATGGGTATCGAGCATGCACTGCTTCCGGAGCAGGGCGTGGTAACTGCCGGTGACTGTATTATCGGTGCTGACAGCCACACCTGTACCTACGGTGCTTTAGGGGCGTTTTCCACCGGTGTCGGTTCTACAGACATGGCGGCAGGTATGGCAACAGGAATGGCATGGTTCAAAGTGCCATCTGCCATTAAATTTAATTTAACCGGCAAGTTGCCGTCCAATTGTAGCGGTAAAGATGTAATCCTCACTATTATCGGTAAAATCGGCGTGGATGGTGCATTGTACAAGAGTATGGAATTTACGGGGGATGGTGTAAAACATCTTTCCATGGATGACCGTCTGTGCATTTGTAACATGGCTATCGAAGCCGGAGCAAAGAACGGTATCTTCCCTGTGGACGATGTAACCATGAATTACTTAGACGGCAGAAGCGAACGTCAGCCGGTGGTTTATGAGGCTGATGCTGACACAGAATATGAAAAGGTTATTGACATTGATTTAAGCAGGATTGTTCCTACGGTTGCCTGTCCGCATCTTCCTGAAAACACTCATCCGGCAAAGGAACTTTCTGACATCAAGATTGACCAGGTAGTCATCGGCAGCTGTACCAACGGCAGAATGGAAGATATGGAAGCAGCTTACAACATTCTGAAGGGAAAGAAGATTGCCGACGGCATCCGCTGCATCATCATTCCGGGTACCATGCAGATTTATAAGGATTGTATCGAAAAGGGCTACATCACCGCATTCATCGATGCGGGAGCGGTGGTTTCCACCCCAACCTGCGGACCGTGTCTTGGCGGTTACATGGGCATTCTGGCAGCAGGCGAGCGTTGCCTTGCTACCACGAACCGTAACTTTGTAGGACGCATGGGCCATGTAGACAGCGAGGTGTATCTGGCGTCTCCTCATACAGCGGCAGCCAGTGCGCTGACAGGATACATTACAGAATATGTGGCAGAATAGGAGGGCGCAAAGATGAATACACAAGGTAAGGTTTTTGAATATCCGGATAATGTAGACACCGATGTTATTATTCCAGCACGTTATTTAAACACTCCGGATGCAAAGGAGCTGGCGCTTCACTGCATGGAGGATATCGATACAGAATTTGTTAAAAAGGTGCAGACCGGCGATGTCATGGTGGCAGGCTGGAACTTCGGCTGCGGCTCCTCCCGTGAGCATGCGCCTCTGGTTATCAAAACCTGCGGCACCGGTTGTGTTATCGCCAAAAGTTTTGCAAGAATTTTTTACCGCAATGCCATTAACATCGGTCTTCCAATTTTGGAGTGTGAGGAAGCGGCAGAGGAAATCAGTGCAAACGATGAAGTAAAGGTGGATTTTGACACCGGTATCATTATTGACGTAACCACAGGCAAGACCTATCAGGCCCAGCCGTTCCCGGCATTTATCCAGAATATTATTAAGAGCGGCGGTTTATTAAAGTCTTTGAAGGAAGGTGCACAAAATGACTAAGAATATTGCAGTAATCCGTGGTGACGGAATCGGTCCGGAAATTGTAGACCAGGCATTAAAGGTGCTTGACAAAATCGCGGAGCTTTACAGACATACATTTAACTATACTGATGTGGATATGGGCGGTTGTGCCATCGACAAGTGGGGCGACCCGCTGCCGGAAGAAATGTTGCAAAAGTGCGTGGAATCTGACAGCGTGCTCTTAGGCGCTGTGGGCGGAAACAAGTGGAACGATGTGCCGGGCCATATGCGTCCGGAAAAAGGCCTCTTGAGACTGCGCGCCGGCATGGGTGTGTACAGCAATAACCGCCCGGCAAAAATCTGGCCACAGCTTTCCGATGCTTCGCCTCTTAAGAAGTCCATCGTGGACCAGGGTATTGATTTTATTATCGTAAGAGAGCTGATTGGCGGTATTTACTTTGGCGAGCACAAGACCGAAGAGGTGGACGGTGTGCCAACGGCTGTCGATATTCTCTCTTATGACGAAAAAGAAATTGAGCGCATCGGCAGAATCGGTTTTGAAACCGCAAGAAAGAGAAATAAGAAGCTTTGCTCCGTGGAAAAGAGTAATGTGCTGGATTCCAGCCGTCTTTGGAAAAAGGTGATGCACCGCCTTGCCGAGGAATATCCGGACGTAGAGCTTTCCGATATGTTGGTGGATAACTGTGCCATGCAGATTGTAAAAAATCCTGCCCAGTTCGATGTCGTAGTAACGGAGAATATGTTTGGGGATATTCTTTCTGACGAGGCGTCAATGATTACCGGTTCCATCGGCATGATTCCGTCCTCCAGCTTAGGTGCAACTACCTGTGGCCTGTATGAACCAATCCATGGCTCTGCGCCGGACATTGCCGGACAGGATATCGCCAATCCGGTGGGCACCATTCTTTCCGCAGCTATGATGCTGCGCTACAGCTTTGACATGGCAGCAGAAGCGGATGCTATCGAAAAGGCCGTGTCGGATTATCTGGATGCGGGATACCGTACTGCGGATATTATGAGCAAGGGTATGAAGAAGGTTGGATGCAGTGAGTGTGGTGAGATTATTACCGGAATGATAAGAAAATAATTTTCAAAAAAGGGATATCAAAAAAGGATATCCCTTTTTTTTGTCGAATTAATCTATTAGAGACACTTTTTTGATGGTTGCTGTTTACATAGTTAACAGTAACTTGTTTATCTTTATAAACCGACAGGAATCGGTGGAAGGAGCCAGGATGAATCTTAGAGAAATGCAGGAACATCGGGAATATGCTATGTTAAGTAAATATGCGGCGTTTAGCGATAAATCCCAGGGTAGGGACTATGCCAGTGAGCTGTGTGATATCCGTACCATTTATCAGCAGGACCGCGACAAAATCATCCACAGTAAGGCGTTCCGCCGGTTAAACGGTAAAACCCAGGTGTTCTTAACACCGGAGGGCGACCATTATCGCACACGTTTAACACATACTCTGGAGGTTTCCCAAATTGCACGTACCATTGCCAAGGCACTGCGTTTAAATGAGGATTTGACCGAGGCAATTGCTCTTGGTCATGATTTGGGTCATACTCCGTTTGGACATGCCGGTGAACGTGCGTTAAATGAAATTTGTCCGGGAGGCTTTGCTCATTATCTGCAGAGTGTGCGCGTTGTAGAAAAGCTGGAAAAGGGCGGCAAGGGACTAAATCTTACCAAAGAAGTGCGGGACGGTATTGCCAATCATCAGGTAAGCACCACTCCGGCAACATTAGAGGGACGTATTGTCCGCATTTGCGATAAAATTGCTTATGTAAATCATGACATAGATGACGCCATCCGTGGGCATATTATCAAGGAAGAAGAGATTCCGGCGGAGTATACCAATGTGCTGGGTCACAGCCTGTCGGAGCGTTTAAATACTTTGATTCACGATATTATTACCAGTAGCGAAGATAAAAATGATATTACCATGTCGGCACATATCGAGGAAGCCTTCCAGAATCTTCGTGCTTATATGTTTAAGAGCGTATATACCAATCCGGTGGCAAAAAGCCAGGAAGCCAAGGCGGAGCAGATGGTAAAGGAGCTTTATCAGTATTACATGGAGCATGTGGAGCTTTTACCAAAAGAAAGCCGTGCCATGATGGACGAGCAGGGCGAGCCGTTAGAACGGGTGGTTTGTGACTACGTTGCCGGCATGACCGACCGCTATGCCGTGGCAAAATTTAAAGATATTACCATTCCTGATGCGTGGGATGTTTTCTAATTGCGCGTTGCTGCGCAGGAGATATCCGGCGCAGAAGCACAATCAGACCAAGTCAGAAAGGACAGACATCACATGTATTACCCGGAAGAAATAGTAGAAGAAGTTAGACAAAGAACGGATATTGTGGATTTAATCGGTTCCTATGTGCGGCTCCAGAAAAAGGGCGGCAACTACATGGGGCTGTGTCCGTTCCATAACGAAAAATCCCCGTCGTTTTCCGTACACGGCGGGCGTCAGATGTATCATTGCTTCGGCTGCGGTGTAGGCGGTAATGCCTTTACCTTTATCATGGAATATGAAAATTTTACCTTTGTGGAAGCGCTAAAATATCTGGCGGAGCGGGCCGGAGTCAAGCTTCCGGAAATCGAGTATTCCGAGGATGCAAAAAAAGCAGCGGATTTTAAGAGCAGATTATTGGAAGTAAATAAGCTGGCGGCGAAGTTTTTCTATGTGCAGTTAAAATCCGAGCAGGGAAAGCCGGCGTATGATTATTTCAAAAAGCGTGGCTTGACGGATGAAACCATCACCAAATTTGGTCTTGGATATTCCAGTAAGTTTAGTGACACACTATATAAGTACTTAAAGCAGCAGGGCTATGAGGACAGCTTCTTAAAGGAAAGCGGCCTGGTTACGCTGGATGAGCAGCGGGGCGGACGGGACAAGTTCTGGAACCGTGCCATGTTCCCGATTATGGATGCCAACAACCGCGTGATTGCTTTCGGCGGACGTGTGATGGGCGACGGCGAGCCAAAGTATTTAAACTCCCCGGAAACCAAGGTATTTGATAAGAGCCGTAACTTATACGGCTTGAATTATGCCAAGCATTCCCGCAAACCGTATATGCTGATTTGCGAGGGATACATGGATGTGATTTCCCTGCATCAGGCAGGCTTTACCAACGCGGTGGCGTCCTTGGGTACAGCACTCACCGGATTGCAGGCAAATTTAATTGCAAGATATGTAAAAGAAGTATATCTGACGTATGACAGTGATGGTGCCGGTATCAAAGCGGCGCTCCGCGCCATTCCAATCATGAAGGAAGCGGGAGTCAGCGTCAAAGTAATCAATATGAAACCGTATAAGGACCCGGATGAGTTTATTAAAAATCTGGGAGCGGAGGAGTACCAAAAGCGCATCGATAATGCAATTTCCAGTTTCTTCTTTGAATTGCAGGTATTGGAAACGGGCTACAATATGGAGGACCCGGAACAGAAAACAAAGTTCTTTCAGGAAGTGGCGAAAAAACTGGTGGGCTTTTCCGACGAATTGGAGCGCTCCAATTATGAACAGGCTGTGGCAAGGCAGTACCGTATTGATTACGATATGCTGCATAAGCTGGTAAACAAATACGGTTCCCAGATGATTATGATACAGGGACAGGCGGTTCCGAATGTCCAGGCAGAAAACAGCAGAAAATCAGCATTGGAGAAGCAAAAACGGGAAGAGGATAAAGAAGGAATCACAAAACCGCAGAAGCTTTTACTGACCTGGCTGGCTACGGATGTTACAAAATTTCGCAGAATTAAAGAGATTATTACACCGGAAGATTTTTCGCCGGGCTTTTGCCGTAGCGTTGCAGAAATGGTATTTGACCAGTTCTGGCAGGACGGTAAGGTGAATCCGGCAAAAATCATCAGTCATTTTGAAGATAAAGAAGAACAAAATATGGCGGCGGCATTATTCTCCACGGAATTCAGGGAGGAAATGGATGCGGCAGGACAAAAGAAGGCATTTGAAGACACGGTCCGTAAGGTAAAGCAGGCAGCCATCGAACAGCGGATTGAGCAGGCGGTGGAAGCCGGCGATATGGAACGTTTTCAAGCACTTTTAATGGAAAAGAACCGGTATAAAAACCAGTTTCCGATTCCGGAGTAAGAAAGGATGGGGTATTACAAATGGAAGAGAATGCAAATAAGTTCATGGACAAAATGAAGGAGTTACTCGCATTTGCCAAGAAGAAAAAGAATGTATTGGAATATCAGGAAATCAATGATTTTTTAGGCGATATGGAATTGGAAGCAGGCCAGATTGATAAAATCTACGAGTTTTTAGAGAATAACGGTGTGGATATTCTCCGTGCAGAAAGCTTCTCTGAGGATGCGGATGACGATATGGAACCGGAAATGCTTCTGGATGATGAAGAAGCAGAAGACTATGCTAATATCGACATGTCCGTGCCGGAAGGTGTCAGCCTGGAAGACCCTGTCCGCATGTATTTAAAGGAAATCGGTAAGGTGCCGCTGCTTTCCGCAGATGAGGAAATGGAACTGGCAAAGAGAATCGAAGAGGGCGACGAAGCAGCGAAGAAGCGTCTGTCCGAGGCAAACCTTCGTCTGGTTGTCAGCATTGCAAAGAGATACGTGGGCAGAGGTATGCAATTCCTTGATTTAATTCAGGAAGGTAATTTAGGCCTTATGAAGGCGGTAGAAAAGTTTGATTTCCGCAAGGGTTACAAGTTCTCTACCTACGCTACCTGGTGGATTCGTCAGGCGATTACCCGCGCTATTGCAGACCAGGCAAGAACCATCCGTATTCCGGTGCATATGGTAGAAACCATCAATAAATTAATCCGCGTACAGCGTCAGCTTTTGCAGGAATACGGCAGAGAACCGCTGCCGGAGGAAATTGCAAAGGAAATGGGCGTGCCGGTAGAGCGTGTCCGCGAAATTATGAAGATTTCCCAGGAACCGGTGTCTTTGGAAACCCCAATCGGTGAAGAGGAAGACAGCCATCTGGGCGATTTTGTAGAAGACGACCATATTCCGACACCACCGGAAGCAGCTGCTTATACTTTGCTTGGTGAGCAGTTAAAGGAAGTATTGGATACCTTAACCGACAGAGAACAGAAGGTGCTCCGTCTCCGTTTCGGTTTAGATGATGGCCGTGCCAGAACCTTAGAGGAAGTGGGCAAGGAGTTTAAGGTAACCAGAGAGCGTATCCGCCAGATTGAGGCAAAGGCCCTCCGGAAGCTCCGTCATCCGAGCCGTTCCAGAAAATTAAAGGACTATCTTGAGTAATGAAATTAGTACAATTATCAAAACGCCTTCTTGCGGCAGCAGGAATGGTGACCAAAGGAAATATTGTGGCAGATATCGGATGCGACCATGCGTATACTTCTATTTATTTGTGTCGGGCGGGAATCGCACCAAAAGTAATTGCCATGGATGTAAATAAAGGTCCCCTGGTGGGGGCAAGAGCCCATGTGGAAGAAGCAGGACTGGCTTCGCAGATTGATATCCGGTTGTCAGACGGTTTGCAAAAACTGGTGCCGGGTGAAGCAGACACAGTGTTGCTTTGCGGTATGGGCGGGCTTTTGATGATAAAAATTTTGTCGGATTTTCCGGAAGCAACGGCTTCCCTGAAGGAGCTGGTGTTACAGCCCCAGTCGGAAGTAGGGGAAGTGCGGATGTTTTTACATAAGCAGGGATATGAAATCACCAAGGAGCATATGCTGAAAGAAGACGGCAAGTTTTATGTCATGATGCGGGCGGTAAAATGTACTGCTCCGCAAGTCTATGAAACAGAATGTGATTATCTATACGGAAAGCTTCTTATCGAGGAAAAAAATGAGGTTTTGCTGGAGTATCTTGAGAGAGAGCAGCGGCTGCGCACCGATGTACTGGCGGCGCTTTCCGGCCTGGACACGGAAAATGCCCGGCTCCGGAAGGAAAGTTTAAACCGGGAGTTTTCTTTGATTGAAGAAGCAAGAACCCGTATTATGAGAAAGGTTGATGCTTAGTGAAGCTTACGATATTGGGGAAAGAAAGAACCTATAACGAAGGAACAACATTATTTGCCATCAGTGAAGATGTGGCAGCAGAGTATTCTGCGCCAATTTTGCTTGCCATGGTAAACGGCAAGCTGAAGGAACTGCGCAAAGCGCCAAAAGATGGCGATACGGTAGAATTTGTTACCATGGATACCGAAAACGGCATCCGCACCTACCGCAGGGGCATTATTTTAGTGTTTATGAAAGCGGTTTATAAGGTACTTGGTTCCAAAGGTCTGGAAAAGGTGCGTATTGAACATACCATCGGAAACGGAATTTACGGGGAATTAGAGGGCGATGTCTGCGCAGATGCAGACACTTTGGCTTTGGTAAAGCAGGAGATGGAACGCATTATTGCGGCGGATATTCCCTTTGATAAAAAAGTAGTAAATACAGAGGATGCCTGCAAGATTTTCAGAGAACACCGGATGTTTGAAAAGGAAAAGCTGTTTGGCTACCGCCGGGTTTCTAAAACCAACATTTACAGTTTGGGCGGATTTGAGGACTATTTCTATGGCTATATGCCGTATTCCACCGGCGTGTTAAAGGTATTTGACCTGTTCCCGTATGATAAAGGATTTATTTTACTGGTGCCGTCCAAAGAAGCACCGGCGGTTTTACCGGAATTTAAAGAACGAAGAAAGTTTTTTGATGTATTACAGGAAGGCTCCACCTGGGGCCGCATCATGGGCGTAGAAACCGTGGGAGACATCAATGATGTGCTGGCCCGGGGCGAACTGCAGGAGCTGATTTTGGTGCAGGAAGCTTTCATGGAAAAGAAAATTGCGGATATTGCGGCACAGATTAAAGCAAGAGGTAATGTGAAATTTGTCATGATTGCCGGACCGTCTTCTTCCGGAAAGACTACGTTTTCCCACCGTTTGTCCATCCAGTTGAAGACTCTTGGCATGAAGCCGCATCCGATTGCGGTGGATGATTACTTTGTGAATCGTGACGATACGCCGAAGCATGCAGACGGCAGCTATAACTTTGAATGTCTCGGTGCTATTGATGTGGAGCAGTTTAATCAGGATATGACTGCGCTCCTTGCAGGAGAAGCAGTAGAACTTCCGAGCTTTAATTTTAAAACCGGTATGCGGGAATATAAAGGCAATGTAAAGAAGCTTGGTCCGGAGGATATTCTGGTAATTGAGGGCATTCACGGGTTGAATGATGCGCTTTCTTACAAACTCCCTACCGAGAGCAAGTTTAAAATTTACATCAGTGCTTTGACCCAGTTAAATATCGATGAGCATAACCGTATCCCGACCACAGATGCCAGAATGCTCCGCCGTATTGTAAGAGATGCCAGAACCCGCGGCGCCGCTGCGGTGGATACCATCCGTATGTGGCCGTCGGTACGTCAGGGAGAGGAAGAAAATATCTTCCCGTTCCAGGAGAGCGCGGATGTCATGTTTAATTCGGCATTGATTTATGAACTGGTGCTAATTAAGCAGTTTGCGGAACCGTTGCTGTTTTGCGTGCCAAAGGATGCTCCGGAATATGTAGAGGCAAAACGATTGCTGAAATTTCTGGACTATTTCCTGGGGGCAGATTGTGAAAATGTGCCGAAAAATTCTATTATCAGGGAATTTATCGGTGGAAGTTGCTTTAAGGTGTGATAGAACGTACCGGTATGGGAGAGAATTCTCCCATGCCGGTGTATTTTTTTAATAGGAATTTACAAAATCCAGAAAACATGTTAGAATACCGCATGAGCAGCACAGACGGTCGCGCCGATTATGGTGAGGAAAGTCCGGGCTTCACAGGGCAGGGTGCCGGATAACGTCCGGTGGAGGTGACTCCAAGACTAGTGCAATAGAAAAGAAACAGCTCGCCGCTTGCGGTGAGTGATGGTGGAATGGCGGGGTAAGAGCCCACCGCTTGGCTGGTAACAGACAAGGCTGTGTAAACTCCACCCGAAGCAAGACCGAATAGGAAGCGATACGGCGGCCCGTCGTGCTTCCGGGTTGGTCGCGTTCTGTCCGGGTAACCGGGCAGAGGAGCTGTGCGGTAACGTACAGTCAAGAAAGATGATCGTCTGATACAGAACCCGGCTTACAGTGCTGCTCAAAAGAAGACAAAGGTTTGTTATAATAAAAAAAGATTTCGGGAGTATGATATCTGTGTTCGTCTGACTCCTCAGACAGTCATTCGCAACTGTCGGAACAATCCAAAACCAGTTTGGTTGTCCGCCATTTACGAACGACTATCTGCTGAGATGCCGGACACTTAGATATCATATTCCCAAAATCTCTATATATATTATAACAAGCCTTTTTATTGATTTGAGCAGCGCTGTAAGGTCGAAGCGTGCAGGTACAGAACAAAGATGTTCTATAATAAAATGAATGATTATTTCTTATAATTTCGTATCTTCGCAGAAATTCTTACCTTCATAAGCAATCCTGCGTATTCGATATCAGAAATTCCCTCTATATAATTAATTGGAAAGTTTTTTGTGACACCTTGTTCCTGCAGAAGCATGGCAGCGCGGTTATAAGCGGCAGCGGCTTCGTTTTCGGTGGTATAGCGGCCGACGATGAAATCCCCGTTGACATGGATTTTAGTTACGTACACCTCGCGGCCTTTGATGATTTGCTTGGTTACGCCGTGGTAACGGTTGATGATTTCAATGTTGCGGTAACGGAAGTCGGTGTCATCGCCGTTTACAAAGCGGTAGTCCCGGCCCGGTACGGCATAATTTTTGATACCGTAACGGGAGAGGATATTTACCTGCATGCCGTAATCTGCCACAAAAAGATGATTGCCGCGTTTCATGATTTTATGGTTGGAATAGTAAAACAGGTCGTCTACGTCAAATTTGTAGCGGCAGTTCTGACTGTAATGATAGGTAAAGGAACGGTGCTCCAGATAAATCGGGGTTTTTATATAAATGTCGTTGTCACGGTAATTAAGAAGCACAACCCATTTTTCAAAGGGGAGAATCTGCTGCTCCTGTTTGAAATGTTCCAACAGCATAGCGGCAGGCTGCTTTGTGGTAAACAGGGAAGAGGCCTCTAAATAAGCCCGGTGGGCTGTCTGCTCATCCGGGAAGCTTCCCAGGCTGATATGCTTGCCGCCATGGGTGATGGAAGCGCGATATAAAGGAGTTCCGTCCTTTTTTTTGTTTAAATATACGCCGGGAAGCATGAGTTTTACCTCCAAAATCGAATTATTTGGTATAAAAATCACCGAAAATGGTGATTTATTAATAGTCTACACTATAAGTACAAAAAAGAAAACGGAAAAAGTATTGTGCAAAAATCACAAAAAAAGTCGAAAAAATTGGAGAAAACGCACAAAGAGGTGAGTGGGTAGCGAAAATGGGCGACCACTTTTTTAGGAGATATAACGAAATTCAGAGGAAGTGATTGACAGAATGCCCATTTTTAGGGTAAACTCACTCGAAGTTGACAAATTATCGTTTTTTTAAGCAGATTAGAATTGTGAAAAAGAAGAGGTAAACTATGTTAAATCAAAAAAAATGGATTGTGTTGATTGCAGCGTTATTTTTGGGACTGGCTGTGGAACTCTTTGCACCGGACGAAAGTCTTAAGACCGCGGCAGCTGCAACAAAGGCAGAAATGACAACATTGGTTGACGCAGGCGAACAGCTGAGTCTTGTTTGTACAGAAGATATTTGGAAGGAAGCTTTGGACCGTGCCGAGAAGCGTGATCTGGCATTGATGTCCAGCTCTACCGATCATATTGTAAATTACCATGGCGAGCGGTTCGCTATTACAGAGGATGACTATCAGGTATTGATAAGAATTGTAGAAGCAGAAGCCGGCGGTGAAGATATCAAAGGCAGAATGCTGGTTGCCAACGTAGTATTAAATCGTTTGGAAATCGGTTTTGGCGGCCGTACTATCAGTGATGTAGTATTTTCCAAAGGACAGTTTGCTCCGATTGCAGACGGAAGATTTTTTAAAGTAACTCCGTCCGAAACTACAATAGAAGCGGTAGAACGTGTTCTTGACGGTGAAGACTACTCCGAAGGCGCTTTGTACTTTATGTGCAGGGAACTGGCAAGTAAAAAAGGAAGACGTTGGTTTGATAAGAACTTGGAATTCCTGTTCAAGCATGGCTGTCATGAGTTCTACGTAGAAAAAAAGTAAAAAAAGAATAATTTATCTTGCTAAAGCGGAAAAGTTGTGATAAGATGTGACAAAATGGGTTGGGAAGAACCCGGAGAGTCACATCTTTTTTTATTAGAAGACGATGTGGAAGAAAGAGGAGGATTACAAGATGGTACGTTATAAGAGCACAAGAAATTCCAATATATCGGTAACAGCATCCGAGGCTGTGTTAAAGGGCCTTGCGGATGATGGCGGATTGTTCGTTCCGGATTCCATTCCGGCACTGGATGTGTCCCTGCAGGATTTGGCAGGCAAGTCTTATCAGGAAGTTGCTTATGAAGTAATGAAGCTGTTCCTTTCCGATTACACAGAGGAAGAATTAAAGCACTGCATTAACAGTGCTTATGACGATAAGTTTGACACAAAGAAGATTGCTCCTTTAAAGGAAGCAGATGGTGCCTACTATTTGGAACTGTTCCATGGTGCAACCATTGCATTCAAGGACATGGCACTTTCTATTCTGCCTCACTTACTTACCACTGCGGCAAAGAAGCATAATATGAAGGAAGAAATCGTAATTCTTACCGCTACCTCCGGTGATACCGGTAAGGCAGCTCTGGCAGGCTTCGCAGATGTTCCGGGTACCAGCATCATCGTGTTCTATCCAAAGGACGGTGTAAGTAAGATTCAGGAAAAGCAGATGGTTACCCAGGTGGGCGACAACACCAACGTAGTGGCAATCCACGGTAACTTTGACGATGCCCAGACCGGCGTAAAGGAAATCTTCGGTGATAAGGAACTGGCAAAGCGCATGAAAGAGCAGGGCTATCAGTTCTCTTCCGCAAACTCCATCAACATCGGCCGTCTGGTTCCACAGGTGGTTTACTATGTATATACCTATGTAACTTTAGTGGCAGAAGGTAAGTTAACCTGCGGCGAACCAATGAACGTTGTGGTTCCTACCGGTAACTTCGGTAACATTCTGGCTGCTTACTATGCAAAGCAGATGGGTGTGCCGGTGAAGAAGTTAATCTGCGCTTCCAATGAAAATAAGGTTCTGTTTGATTTCTTCGAAACAGGTGTTTATGACAGAAAGCGTGAGTTCGTACTCACCAGCTCTCCATCCATGGATATTCTGGTATCCAGTAACTTAGAGCGTCTTATCTACACCTGCGCCGGCGAAAACTCCGACGTAAATGCAGAACTTATGAGACAGTTAAAGGAAGAAGGCAAGTACGAAATCACTTCCGATATGAAGGCAAAGCTTGCTGACTTTGCCGGCGGATATGCATCCGAAGCAGAAACTGCAGCAACCATCCGCAAGGTTTACGAAAAGGCAGGATATGTCATTGATACCCATACTGCAGTAGCTGCAACAGTATTCTACAAATATAGAGAAGCAACAAAGGACGATACCGTAACTGTAATCGCATCCACCGCCAGCCCATATAAGTTTACAAGAAGCGTTATGGAAGCTGTGGAAAACAAGGCAACCGACGAAGATGATTTCACTTTGGTTGACCGCCTTTGCGAAGTATCCGGTGTAAAGGTTCCGAATGCCATCGAAGAAATCCGCAATGCCAAGGTGCGTCATACCATGGTTTGTGACAAGGATAAGATGCAGGAGACCGTAACCGGTATTTTGGGATTGAAGTAAATAGAACAATACGAGGGACATTCCGGTTTGATTATGTCGAATCAGAGAATGTCCTTTTTGTTTTTATTGACAATAGTTACACTGTGTGTTAAAATTATCGAAAGAAAATTTTCTTATAATCAAAGAAATCTCGTTACAGTCTGAAAAATCCCCCCTAAAAATAAGTAAACGAAAGAGAGGAATGCAGTGAGTACTACCGAAAAAAATTATAACACCATTTATGATGATGTCTTTCGCACACTTGTGGAAAAAATGCCGGAACTTTTAATTCCGGTAATTAACGAAGTTTTTCATACTTGTTATGCAGAAAGCGAAAAAATAATTGTTTTGCACAATGAACACTATAGGGAGGATGGGAAGGTCATTACCGATAGTTGTCTTTTGGTGAAAAAACATATATATCATATGGAGTGCCAAAGCTGGCCGGATTCAAAAATGGAAATCCGAATGATAGAATATGATTTCTTTTTAGCATTGGAATATGCTAAAAAGAAGAATGGAAGATATATTATGGAGATGCCTCGATCATGTACTTTGTATTTGCGTCACACAGAACGTACACCGGATTTTTTAGAAGTGCTTCTTTGTATTCCGGACGCGCGGCAAAAGCAGGAGTACAAGGAAATTGTGTATGAAATTCCGGTGGTCAAGGTGCAAAAGTACACGCTTGATGAAATATTTAAGAAAAAACTTGTGGCATTTTTGCCGTATTATATTCTGCGTTACGAAAAAGAATTGAAAGTAATTGACAGTGACAAAGAAAAACTGTTACAATTATTGCGTGAATATGAAAAGATGAAAGAAATGTTGGATAAAGAACTGTCAGGGGAGGATCGTGCTGCGGTTTATACCGATATGATCAGTTTGATTATCCGAATTTCAGACTATTTCCTACAATCCACAGATAATGTAAAGAAGGGAGTGGCTGATGTTATGGGTGGCAAGGTGTTGCAATTGGAATCGGAGCGCCTGCGCGCTGAAGGCGAAGCAATTGGAGAAGCCAGAGGATTAGAACAAGGTCTGTCAGTTTTAATAAATTCCCTGAAAGAGTTTATTACCGAGGAAGAAGACTTATATCAGGCCATCATAAAACATGACGCCTATAAAGATGTTTCAAGAGAAACGATAAAAGAATATTTTAGAAAATAAGTAAAGAATCTAAATCGTAACCAAAAGAGATTTACGGTGCTGTCTATTAGCAGACGTGGGTCTCTTTTTTGTAGAAGAGCTTTATGGATGCATATGTGCCTGGTTTGTGACGAAAATGTTACATCAGAGTTATAATTTTTTTAAAAAAATATGAAAATAAACCAATTATGACAAACCCATGCCATAGATTTGACACAAACAAGGTGCATTATTATGTCAGGTCAAGCGGGTTGCGCATTCCGGAGGGGTTACTCCTGAGTCGGGTGTCACATCCTAATCCGATATACGATTTAGGGTGAGCCAATATGGAACAAGCAGTCCTGTTTTGAACAAAATCAAGTCCAGACAGATGAATGATAGCTGTGGGGAGGGTTCAGTAAAATTAAAATTTGCTGAAAACACTTGACCTTTGAAGACAATGTTGCTATAATCATCTTGTTATTGGAACGACTATGTCATAATTTTGCCCATTTTGAAGAAATTTGACGGCACAGCAGCACGGCAGAGGACAGAGAGATGTACAAAAGGCGACAGGTCAAAAAAACCATATATTATTTAAGGAGGAAAATATGATGAAGAGTTTCTTTAAGAAGCTTTCCCTCGTTATGGCTCTCGCTATGGTTGTATCCTTAGTAGCTCCGGCTGGTTCTGCATTCGCAGCAGAAGCTGGTATCGCTCATCAGGGTACAAAGACTGTAGTTACAGCTGTTAACGTGGAAGTTGGAGAAGAAGTAGCAGATTTCTGCTTCCTCGGTGCTCCGGCAGACTGGAAGAGCACATTCAAGTGGGCTTCCAGCGACGAGACTGTTGCAACAGTTGATAAGGCTGGTAAGGTAACAGCTCTTAAGGATGGTGTTGCTACCATCACAATCACAGCAGGTGCTGACGCAAGCTACAAGCACTCTGTAGAAGTTACTGTAGGTAAGGGTAATGTTGACCTCAAGGCATTTGAAGTTGACCAGCTCAGCACAAATGTAGTAAAGCTTGTTTTTGCTGAATCCAAGAACGTTACTGTTGACAATCTTGTATTTGGTACACTTTACGGTGATACTTACATTGAACAGCCTGTTAAGAGCGTAAACGTAAACAACAACGAAGCTGTTGTTACACTTTACACAACTCTTTTAGATGGTGGTAAGTATAACTTCACATTTGACGGTTACACAGCTGAACTCGTTGCAAGCGCAGGCGAAATCTTCAGTGTTAACTTCGAATACTGGACAGATAAGTATGGCGATGGCAATGCATTCGTTCCTGAAAATGATTCTGATGACACTGCTACAACTTTAGTTGCTCATTACTATGATGCGCAGGGTGTTGATGTTACAGCTCTTTACCCAGACGTAGAAGTTGCTTATGAATTAATCGCTGAAAACGAAGCTGTTGATTTAATCGACAACACAGTTACATTCACAGAGCCAACTGTTGCTCAGATTATGTTAACTGTATCCTGGATGGATGAAGAAGGCGAAGACGTTGTTAGAGAATATCCTGGCATCGTAGTTGCTAAGAATCGTCCTGCACTCTCTTTCACAGTTCTTGGCGCTGGTGTATTCAACTCCTGGTGGTGGGATGCAGAGCCTGATAAAGCTCGTGAAAGCTTCCTTACAGACGGTGATGGCTATGTTTGGTCCAACTGGGGCTACACATCTGAGTTCATTGATGGTGATGGTCAGCCGGACGATTTAGTATTTGCTGCAGCATTAAAGGATAACAGAGGTAATACTCTTGCAACAGGTGATGATACTTATCCTTATGGTGAATTCGTATTTGAATCCACTAACGATAAGGTAATCGCAGTTGAAGAAGATGGTTCCTTAACTGTTGTTGGTGAAGGTAGAGCAAACATTATTGTTTCCTTCCTTCCAAATGATGTTGAAGAAGGCGAAGCTGAAAAGATCTATGTTGCTTTCAAAACACTTACTGTTAAGCCTGCAAGATATGCTGTAAGCTACAAGCTTGCTAGCACAACAAATAAGGCTGCTACTGACGGTAGCGCAAGATGGGGCAGCTTCATTCTTGGTGCATTTGACCAGTACGGTGATTTAATCGCTCTTGAAAATGGTGCTGCAGACCTTGCAGTTGTAGCTTCTTCTTCCAAGAACGAAGTTGAACTTGAATTTGAAAATGCAAATGGCTGGTGTGGTGCTCTCGGTAAGTCCGGTGATTATTACGTAATGAATTATGACGGTGACCAGTTTGCTTCCATGATTGGTAATGACAAGTATGGCACTTACAAGTACAAGATTACTCTTGATAAGGAAGAAAATGATACAATCACAACTTCCGCAAACGCTTCTGTAACCTTAAAGGTTTACAATACTGATGCATATTATACAAAGCTTACTTCTGACACAGCTACAACATTTGCGTATGGTCCATGGGCAGATCCTACTTCTGTTGATTTAGCAGTAAACAACATCGCTAACTACAAGTTTACAAAGAAGCATGATGCACAGAAGACCGTAAGCGTTGGCGTTAACTACTTAGATCCTACATCCGACCTTAACATGGCAGCTGTAACAGATATGGTAGAAAAGGTTGATGGCCAGACTACCGGTGATGCCGGTGTTATCTACTTCTCCGTATCCGCTCCTAAGAGTGCAAATGATAACTGGGGTTATAAGGAAGATAACGGTCAGATTAAGTTAACATTCAATAGCATTAATGAAGTTGATAAAAATGGTAATCCAGTAAATGATGGCTTCGGCTATGCGTCCACCGGTATCTATAAGGTAACACTTCAGTATGCTTCTAAGGATGGTGGCACATTAAAGAGCCTCACAACTTACAACATCAATGTAAGCAATTCCCAGTCCGGTGTATCCTTCAAGAAGTTTGATGATACTCTTGGTAATGAGACAGCAACAGATATTGATGCTACATGGCGCGACGATAATGATGCTGATGTTGCTACGGTAATGGCACTGGTTAAGGAAAACATGAAGTTCTCCGCAGACAGCAAATACATTACAGACGTAACCTTCAAGGCATACTCCAGCAAGGTATATATCAAGAAGGTAACCTTCGAACTTCCATTAGATGACAGAAATGCTGAAACAGATTACACTGTAACAAAGACTGTAACTGTTAACAAGTACATCTACGAAGGCGCTGAAGAATAATTTCATCCTTTAAGATGAACCAAAACCTCCGGGGAATCTTTCCCCGGAGGTTTTATAATAATAAAAGAATGAAGGGAGCTTTTCAATGCAGAAAAAAATTACGAAGAATCAAATATATTTTATTCCGATAGCTCTGCTTGTTCTTTTGCTACCACTCATTGTTCGTTTTGGTGTTTATGAAACCGGAATTTCAAACGAACCCTGGAATACGGTTGATGAATATGCTACCGACCTTTATTTGTACAATAAATCTCGTTTCTTTATTATTCTTTCTTCCATAATGCTGGTATTTATGTTTGCGGATTGGAAAAGAGTAAAAGAAACTTTACTACGCCAAAAAGTAATCTGGGGGTTGCTTGGTTGCTATAGTGTATTTGTTATTATCTCTGCTTTGACTTCTCAGTATCCTCTATTTGCAACGCAAGGTGGTGGGGGACAATTTGAATCCGTATTTGTACTTTTAGGGTACGTAATTACCGCGCTTTATTGTACTGTATATTGCCAAGAAGAAGCAATTTATAAAAAGTTACCGCTTCTTTTTTTAATCTCCTCACTAGTTTTGGGTATTTTAGGATGCCTTCAAATAAGCGGAAATGATCCGTTTTATACAAAATTTGTTCAGTCCCTTTGTATTCCTGCAGATGTTTTGGAAGCTTCGGGTGGAATACAATTTAGATTTGAAAATAACAGAGTATATCTGACATTATATAATTCAAACTATGCGGGTGTATATTGCACCTGTATGATAGTTATTCTTTTATCTATGGTTTTATCAGAAAAAACATGGAAGAAAAAAATACTATATGCAATAGCACTTCCGGGAATGATAATCAGCCTAATTGGCTCCGGTTCAAAAACCGGCTGGATAATAACTGCGGTAATGTGTTTCTTTACTGTTTTGTTACAGGGAGTACATTTCTTAAAAAAATGGAAGATTGTTGTTCCTTCTGTGGTTTTAGTATGTATGATTTTTCTTGCTTTGCTTCGTTTCGCTCCGCAAGGAACAATACAAGGATTTGCTGACAGCTTTCTTCCTAAGAAAGCAGAATATGATTTAGAAGAAGCGTATACAGATAAACAAGGGATTCATTTCTTGTACCATGATGTAGAATTTTGTGTTTCCATGGAATGGAGTGAACAAGGTCTTACCGTTGGAACCACGTGCAATGATGTATATCCAATGGAAATTGTCCAGGTAACTGATGGTACGGCGCATTTTCTTCTTCGCCATGAAGCTTTGCCTGATATTCCGGTATCCTTTGTAAACTATAATAATATTATCTGCATGCAAGTACAGGTGGACGGGAAAAATTGGATTGTTACTGATCAATTGGCAAATGTATATCTATATTTAAATACCGCCGGTAATTTTGATGTTCTTTCTGCGCCTGAAACAGCTGTATTTACAGAGTATCCTTCCTGGCTAACCTATCGAGGCTACATTTGGGCAAGAACATTGCCGCTTTTGAAAGATAATTTCTTTTTAGGAAGCGGACCGGATAGTTTCGTAATGGTATATCCTAATAATGACTATTTGGGAAGACATCACACAATGACGGAACATGAGTATACTTCGCGCCCACATAACTGGTATCTTCAAGTTGGAGTACAAACCGGCATACCGTCTATGCTTTGTTTAATAGCTGTTCTTCTAATTTATTGTGTGAAAGGACTCAAAAGCTGTTTTAGAAAGAGTAATTTGGATTGTGAGAATTGTAAAGGGAAAGCATTTTTATTAGGTACCATTGCGTTTATATTAATGGCATTTATAAATGATTCCTCTATTTGTATCACACCATTATTCTGGGTGATGTTTGGTATGGGAATGACAAAGGATAATAAGCGTTCTTGTTAATTATTATGACTGATTGTATGGTTATTAAATGAAAATGAGGGTGTCCCAAAACTATGATTTTTAAATCGTAGTGAGGGGGCATCCTCATCTTCATTTAATAACATAGGCATATTGCTAAAAACTTTGCCCACCCATTTATGCTACGATCGTGTCATAGGCATAGCTTTTTTCATACATAGTTTCAGGTGCCAAGTCAATTTCACCATCATTCCAAACTACCACTCCATACTCAACTTTGGCTGCCTTAAAAACTTCTTCATTAGCAAGGATTTTAAATGCAGGATATTCCAACATGCAGGTTGCATCAAAAATACGCTGTTCTCCGGTAGAAAAGGTAACAATCATAATCAAGTCATCCAATGGCTTGATTTCTTTCACTTTTATACCCGCCGTACGCTCATTTGCATACGCAATTCCGTTTACAATATACATTACACACCTCCTACAGCGGCTTTATTTTATCAAAGTGTTCACCACGAACTGCCTTGTTCCATGCTGCATATGCTTCTTCCTCATGAAGTGCCAACCAGCCAACAACAATTTTTAGCTGCTTATGCGGAAGTGCACCGGCAAGCAATTCTCCGTCGATTCCAACTGATGCTTCGTATTCGCCATAATACACATGTACATGGGGCTTGTTATGCTGAATGTTATCATTAAATAACATTTTGATAATCATTCCTTCAAATCTACTTAATTCCGGCATATTACTTCCCTCCTTAATTGTATTATAAACATTTTTTGTGTTAATTTCAAGGTTAAATGTGCCTAACACCTCATGCGTATCATTATGCATGATTACTCAAAATACCGCATATTTATTCGGCATTTTCTCCACTTCCAAAACCCTCCAAAACTGGCAAAAAATACTACTTAAGGAGGAAAATATGATGAAGAGTTTCTTTAAGAAGCTTTCCCTCGTTATGGCTCTCGCTATGGTTGTATCCTTAGTAGCTCCGGCTGGTTCTGCATTCG
>JAGAQI010000125.1 GCA_017622795.1 Lachnospiraceae bacterium | reverse complement strand
TCTAATGCGGAAGGCGGGACTTGAACCCGCACGCCCTACGAGCACATGATCCTTAGTCATGCCTGTCTGCCAATTCCAGCACTCCCGCATCTTGCTTTGCAAGCGCGTACTCTGTTGAGCACTTTGATAGTATACACTATTATTTTGAATTTGTAAATACCTAATTTTTATTTTTTTGAAAAAATTTGTACAACTTATTCGGCAGGAGCGGAAACTACAGGAATATAGCGGCTTTCCGCCTCTTTTTCAAAGGAAATACCGAATTTAGCGCAGTAGCCGCCCAGCTTTTTCATAATGCGTTCTGCTTCATCACCGGTTTGAGGTGTCGGCTGATAATTATTTTTTTCTTTGACAGAAGATACACTGCACGGAATGACGCAGGCGGTTGTTTCCTCCGGACACGGCTCGCCGTCTATAAAAGTGAAGGACTGTTGGAAAATCATGGTATCTTTGTCTTTTGGATTGGTGTTGCCGCCAAAACAGAAGTTGGCAAGGCTGTAGACAATGTAGCAGCCCTGATAGTATTCAATCGGCTGCAGTACGTGAGGGTGATGTCCCAGCACCAGGTTGGCGCCCAGGTCGATGGCATAGTGGGCCAGTTCCGTTTGCTCGGAGGTGATTTTAGAAGTGCCCTCGTTGCCCCAGTGGAAGGAAGTAAAAATCAGGTCTGCCGCCTGTTCCTTTGCTTCGGCAATGGTTTTATCCAGCAAGGTTTTGGCACCGTCCGTACCGAGGGGACGGACATAAACGGAAATCAAAGCAATTTTGATGTCCTTTACGGTGGCATAGCTGATGAAATCCTGATAGGAATAGAGGATGCCGGCATCCTCTAAAATTTGTCTTGTGTCGTCGTGGCTGACCTGGCCGTAATCCAGGCTGTGGTTGTTGGCCATGGAAACCGCTTCCACACTGCCTTTGGTTAAAATGTTTACATAGGACGGCTCTCCCCGGAATGCATAGGTTTTGTCCTGGCGCTCACCCCGGGCGGAAAGAACGCCCTCCAAATTAACCAGGGTCAAATCGTCTTCCGCAAAAATAGGAAGCACGTTGGCAAGAAAGTAGGAGTCATCCTGCACTTTGTTATATACTACATAAAAGTTTCTTGCGGAATTTTGGTTGATTAAGTCGCTGCCCAACGTGACATCCCCCGCAAAAGAGCAGGTGATGGTGGTAACCACCGGCGTAGGTGTTGGAGACGGTGTCGGGGACGGCGTAGGCGTCGGTGTGGATGTTGGAGCAGGTGTTGCCGTAGCGGTTGGCACCGGGGGATTGGTAGGGGGAGTGGTTGGTGCGCTTGACGCGGTGGGAACCGGAGTGGCAGTTGCCGTAGGTTCAGCAGTTGCAACCGGAATTTGGGTTGCCGTTGGAGTAGGAACCGGAGCACCGGAAGTTGCATGGCCGCATCCACAGAGAGCGCATACACCAAGAAGTAGTAGTGTCTTATAAATAATGTTTTTCTTTTGCATGATAGATGCTCCTTTGTTCTAAGGGTTAGTTTAGATAAAGAAAAAACAGACGAGAAATCTCGTCTGTCTGATATGCATGTTAATGCGGATGAGGGGACTTGAACCCCTATGAGAGTAATCTCACATGAACCTGAATCATGCGCGTCTGCCAATTCCGCCACATCCGCGAACTGCTTTGATAGTATAGCACCGGGGAATGATTTTGTCAATCTTTTTTTCAAATTCTTTTTGCCCCAAATATGACACAGAAGTGTGGGAAAATGTGTATACAGGGAAAGATTACCTATTAATTTTTAGGAGGAATCTGTCGATAAAATTACCGTAGAATAAGAATTGGTTTTTATGTACATAGAGAAAGGCAAGGGTTCCGTTATGAAAAAGAATTCCATAAAAAAATATATTATACCGCTGCTATTGTTTGTGGCGGCAATTACTGTCCTGGCAGGTACAAAACAGGCAGCCGGGGCAGTGCGCAAAATAAAGAGCATTGAGGCAATTTATACCGGGCAGGCGGTAGCAGTAGGTGAATCCGTAAACTTAAAAGATTTTTACGTTACCGCAACCTATTATATTTACGACGGATTTACCGAATCCGAGGATTTTGAGCAGGTCAAAAAGGGTTTCACCGTTTCTCCGTCGGTTATTACAAGAACAGGCAATAATCCGGTGGTGGTAACCTACCAGGGCAAAACCTGTGTGGTTCAGGTAGAAGGAAAAGAAGTAGAAACGATTTCTGCTACCTATACCGGTGACGAACTGTTTGTGGGAGCAACCATTCCGGTGGGCAAAATTGATGTGTACGCCTATTATACCGATGGCTCTTATGAAAAAATCAGAAACTTTACCCTTTCCACTCCAACGGTTTTAAAGGCCGGAGTCAATACGGTTTCCGTCATTTATGAGGGTAAGGTGGAATACATATATGTATATGGCAAGGCACCGCTGGAAGTAGAAGAACTTATTGCTTATTATGTGGGCGATCCGGTCATTGCCGGTAATTCCATCAGCAAAGGTGATATTCAGGTAGAGGCAATCTATAACGACGGGACCATAAAGGAAATCACCAATTTCAATATCAGCCCGTCCATTGCCGAGCTGGAGGGCGAAAACGACATCACCGTCAGCTATGGTGAGGCATCCACGGTAATTCAGGTGTACGGTGAGCCGCGTTATGTTACCGACATGCGTGCCCGTTACATCGGTCCGGGTGTTATCATCGGCAAAACAGTAAAAAAAGAAGAAATCGAAGTAATCGTCACCTATAACGACAATTCCGACGAAGCCATCGACGATTACGAGATTTTCGGCGGTGAAATTCTTTACGAGGGCGAAAATGTTGTTCTGGTATACTATGACGCTTTTATGGCAGATATTACGGTACGCGGTGTCAAAGGCTTTGCGGCCAATTACGATAATGCCATTTCCAATTATTTCACCAGTCCGGACCATTACTATTATACAGAGGTCACTTTGGGCATGAATGTGGGCCTTGAACCGGATATGTTTATGCTTCGTGAGGCGGATTCCGATATGGTGCAATATGTAGTGCAGCGTGTGGTGCCAACCGATGAATTTATCGGGTTTGACTTATTCTATGATGAGGATGAAATGGTCTGCCAGTTCCCGATGGCAATGAAGGTAACGGTGCCAAGTGGTTTTGATCCGGAAGCGTTTGGTGTGTACTATACTCCGAACCGGTCCACCATTATGGCAAAGGTAGATGGTGAGTTTACCGACGAAACCCGGGAAGAATACGAGTTCATTGTATACGAGCCGGGAGTATATATTCTGGTGCATGAGGTTTCCAATCGTCTGGTAACGGATATCATCGTTGAAACAGAAATCAAGCTTCGGGAAAACAGAAACTATTCCCTGAATGCGGTAGTGTTCCCGCTCAGTGCCGAAAACCGTGACGTAAGCTACTGGTCCACCGACGAAGACGTGGCTACGGTTTCCCCGAACGGAAAAATCCGTACCCATTCCGAAGGTACCTGTGAAATTTGGATTGAAGCAGAAGACGGCAGTGGTGTAACCGCCATTGTAACGGTAGAAGTAAAGAACGGAAAATAGAAACTATTTATTTTTCTTAAAAAGTATGTTATAATGGATATATCATAACCGAGGGGTTAAATAAAACAGCGTGGGTAACGCAGAAATGAGGCCTGTATGAATAAAATAATTACAATCAGCAGACAGTATGGCAGCGGCGGAAGAGAAATCGGTTCCAAGCTGGCGGCAAAATACGGGATTCCTTTTTATGATAATGAAATCATTACAAGAGCAGCGAAGGAAAGCGGTTATGCCGAGGCAGCATTCCATAATGCGGAAACTAAGGCAACCAACAGTCTTCTGTACTCCATTGCTATGGGCATGAGCGCATACGGCAATCAGGAAATCGGTTTCTCCCAGCTTTCCCTGGACGACCGCATTTATCTTGCCCAGTCCGATGTCATCCGCAAAGTGGCAGAAGAAGGTCCTTGTGTTATTGTAGGCCGTTGTGCAGACTACATCTTAAAAGAAGTTCCAAATGTAATCAACATTTTTGTTCATGCTGATTTGGAATTCAGAAAAGAGCGTGCAATCCGCGTAAACAACTTAAGTCCGGTAAAAGCAGAAGAAGCCATCGGAAAAATGGATAAAAGAAGAGCAAACTACTATAACTATCATTCCGGGGAAAAGTGGGGCAAGGCAACCAATTATGACCTGTCTGTAAACAGCAGCCACATCGGAATCGACAATACGGTAGAATGCATCAAAGCGTTTATCGACAGTATTCCGGAATAAAAAGCAAAGATTTTCTTAAGATTTTCTTAATGCTGTGTTTTAGGTATTCCGAAGCATTGCTATTTTTACCGTAAACGTATATAATGAGGGGAGAAAATTTTCTCCCCCTTTTTTATTTTTTAATGAAACTTTTTGATGGGGAATTGCGTCTAATTAATGTGAGGTGAGTTGATTGGGTGTAGAACCGAAAAAAATAATTGAAGTGAAAAACGTAAGAAAAATATACCGTATGGGTAATGAAAAAATATATGCAGTGGATGATATCAGCTTTGACATTTATGAAGGTGAGTTCTGTTGTCTGTTGGGAAGCTCCGGTTCCGGTAAGTCAACCTTACTGAATCTGATGGCCGGAATTGAAAAACTGACGTCCGGCCAGATTATCATGAAGGGGCAGCCAATTCACAAAATGAACGAGACCAGGCTGGCAAGATTCCGTCAGAAATATTTGGGCTTTGTGTTTCAGTCTTATAACCTGATCGGAACCATGACAGCGCTGGAAAATGTAGAGCTCCCGCTGGTGTTTAAAAGAACGCCGAAAAAAAAGCGTAAGACCATGGCAAAGGAAATGTTAGTCAAGGTTGGTTTAAAGAACCGCCTGCAGCATAAGCCAAAGGAAATGAGCGGTGGTCAGCAGCAGCGTGTGGGTATTGCCAGGGCATTCGTGGCAAAGCCAAGCATTGTGTTCGCGGATGAGCCTACCGGAAACCTGGATACAAAAACAACCATGGAGGTCATGAACTTAATCCGGGAAATTGCAAGAGATAATCATCAAACCATCGTTATGGTAACCCATGACCAAAGTCTGGCGGAATATGCAGACAGGGTAATACGTATTTTAGATGGTAAGGTGCAGAGTATAGAGACAATAAAGGAGGAGACAAATGTTGAAGAAGAAAACAACGGCGTTGTTGGCGATACTGCTGACAGCAATTGCGTTAATTAGTGTTACCACCAAGGCATACGGTGCAGAAGAAACCAATCTGAATTTGGAGCAGGAAGCGCTCCGTACCATGGAAATGGTTGCGGGCGGTACCCTTCACATGAAAATTGAACTTTCGGCAAAGGATGGTTATATTGTCAATCCAACCTTTACTGTTTCGCCGGAAAACAATGCACCTCTTACCTTTTCCAATATTAAGGTAAGCAATGCCAATCCGTATTACAGCAATAATGCCATCTTTATGGACGATTTTTCCAATGTTATTTTGGAATATGATGTCAAGGTAGATAATTTTGCAAAAATCGGTGTGTATGAGTACGCTATTTCCTACAAGTACGACGCGGAATGGTACGATGAGGAAGATCTGGCAGAACTTCCGGAGCCGGGCAAGTTATTGATGAATATCACTGTAGTGAATGAAAAAATGGCTCCGCAGATTTCCGTAGTATCCGGCAGTGAAGTATCCTGTAAGGCCGGCGACTTAATCAGCATTCAGTTTAAGTTAAAAAATGAAGGTGAATTAGAAGCGCTGGATACTTATGTGTTTGCAGACTATTATGATTATTATGAAGTGTTAACACCTGCGTATACTCCGTTGAATCAGAAGATAGGCAACATGGCGTCCGGTAAGGAAAAAACGGTTGAACTGATTTATAAGGTGGAAGAGGATGCAAAAACCCAGAGAATCCGTCTTCCGTTAGATATTACTTATAAGCTGGCAGACGGTACAAACGGAACATCTGCCAACAGCTACATTTACATTTTTGTGGAAGGCAAGCCGGAAGTAACCCCGACTCCGACCGCAACTCCGACTCCGGTGCCGACAGAGGCGCCAAAGAATGCCTTGCTTTTATTGAATTCCGTAAAGCAATCTCCAAGTAAGCCGGAAGCGGGAGAAAAGTTAACCGTAACCTTTTATTTGCAGAATGCAGGTAATGCAGATGCAAAAAATGTGAAAGTAATGGCTACCGGTTTATCCTCTTCCGGATTTGAACCGGTAAATTCCGAGCCATATCAGTTTATTAATCAAATTAAGGCAGGCAAAAAGCAGAAGGTGGAACTTACCTTACGAGTGGGTGAGGATATTCCGGAAGGTCTGAACATGTTAAATGTGCAATACAGCTACGAAGTGGAAAGTAGTTACGGAACTTCTACAGAAGTAGAAAATGTAACCTTATACATTTTAGATGTACAGAATCCGGAGGAAAGCGAATTGACCATCAGCCGTCCAAAGCTGATGGTAAGCGACTTCTACACAGACGTGGAGGAAGTAAAGGCCGGTGGTGTATTTGACTTCACCTTTGAAATCATGAACACCAATGACAGCATAGATGCAAAAAACATCAAGGTAACCGTATCCGGAGCTTCCAACGCATTTTCCGTAACTGCCGGCGGTAACAGCTTTTTCGTAAGTGAAATCAAAGCCCAGGAACGAGCACCGATTACCATCAATTTAAAGGCAAGTGCGGCAGCAACTACCGGAGCTTATCCGATTAACATTAAAATTGAATACGAATACGATGGCATGGTGGCAACCGCTACCTACAGCGGCGAAATTGTAGAGGAAGAGATTCTTCTTCAGGTAAAGGAAAACCTCCGTCCGTCGGTAGAAAATGTTTACGTTGGTTCCTGGGACACTCCGATGCTGAACCAGCCAACCGTAATGAGCTTTGAATTCTATAACATGGGTAAATCCACCCTGAATAATACTTATGTTACCATTGAAGGTGACTTTATGCTCTCCAACGGCAGCAATTCCTATTATATCGGTAATATTGCAGCCGGTATGCCGGAATACATTGAATTCGATGTAGTGCCGTTAGTGGAAGGCGACGCTGTGGGTAAAATGATTATCCATATGGAAGATTCCAATGGTGATGAAGTAACCATGGAAAAAGAATTTACCGCCTACGTTATGGGCGAAATGATGTGGGAAGATCCGGGCTACATGGATCCGGGTTATATGGACCCGGGTTACATGGATCCGTCCGTTCCGGTAGACGGCACCGAAGCAAAGAAACCGATTGTTCCGTTGTGGCTGTTCCTGTGCATTCAGGGCGCAATTCTTGTAATTGTAATTCCGGTGGTACGCAGCATCCGTCTTGCGGCTTATCGCAGAAAAATTAAACAGGAAGATGCAATTTAAGGAAGGAGGACAAAAAGATGAATAATATGTATATGGTTGACACAGGCTCTTACTATGTGGAAGACGATATGATGGCGGAAACCGAGGCAACGACCGAAGTTTCTATGGATGGTCTCCTTTCTAACTGGTTTTTTGTAGGAGGTGTCAGCGGTGGTGTACTGTTGCTCTCCGTTGTCATCGGTCTGCTGCTGGCAGGACGTAAGATAAAAAAAGGATTTGATGTTTATGAGGATTAGTGACTTAATCAAAATGGGTCTCAGAAATCTTTCCAGAAGAAAGGCAAGAACCGGTCTGACAGTCCTTGGTGTAATCATCGGAACCATCTCTATTGTTATCATGGTGTCCATTGGTATCGGCATGAACAACAGCTTTGATAAGCAGTTTATGGAGAACGGTGCCATGACGGTTATCCGTATTGAACAATACGGCAGTATTATTGATGATGAAGGTAACTGGCTGGGCAGTAAGGAACAGGTTTTGGATGATAATCTGGTTGATATGGTGCGGCAGGTGGACCATGTAAAGGCAGTGGCGCCTGTGCTGGACACCAGTGCCATGCTGTATTCCGGAAAGTACGAAACCTATATCAGTCTCCGGGCGATCGGTCATGAAGCTTTTGCGGAGTTTGGTTATCCGGAGTTGATTTCCGGTGCATATCCTACGGCAGAAAATAATCGTTCTGTGGTTATTCCGTCCTATGTTTTGGAAAACTATTTTTATAATCCGAATTCCAGAAATTATGAGACTGTGGCTATTGATCCGAAGGAAGATGAACTGATTTTTAAGTTTAATGAGTGGCGCTATGTCAGAAATGAACGGAAAAAGGAGTTTAAGCTGGATTTGACTAATGTGGCAATTATGGAAGAATCCGACAACTGGGAACATAATTCCTATGTATATTTCGATATGGATTATTATAAAGAAATTTATACCCAGTATGCCAATACCTTGAAGCTGGAAGACCGGAAAAAGGCTATGGCGGAGTTAGATACCTACAGCTACATTATGATTAACGTAGATAACATTAAAAATGTTACCCAGGTGCAGGAGGATATCGAGGCCTTGGGATATGTTACCTATAGTGAAATGCAGTATCTGGAGCCGTTAAAGCAGACCTCTGACATGCTACAGATGGTACTGGGAGCTATCGGTGCCCTGGCCATGATGGTATCTGCTATTAATATCGCCAATACCATGGTAATGTCCATTTACGAGCGTACCAAAGAAATCGGTATTATGAAAGTGTTGGGATGTCTGGTAAAGGATGTAAAAAAGCTGTTCCTGTTTGAGGCGGCTATGATAGGATTGCTGGGTGGAATTGTAGGTATTGCATTAAGCTATCTTGCTTCCTTTGCAATCAATAAATACGGTGGACCGTTATTCCAAACGTTAATGCAAAGCAGCGGTGTTTATGATGTTGGTGATGCTAAATTTTCCGTAATTCCGTTCTGGCTCCCGTTTTTGGCATCCGGCTTTGCTATGCTGATAGGTGTTTTGGCAGGGTATTTCCCGGCCAGACGTGCAACTAAAATCAGTGCCATTGAAGCTATGAAAACAGACAGTTAAGGTAGTTTATGAAAAGAAAAGATTTGATTTTAATCGGAACATTGCTTGGAATAGCCGTGGTGCTGTTCCTGGCAATGTTCTTTGTAAAACAAAATACAGTAAATGGCGAGGCGGTTATTCTGATAGAAGGAAAGGAGTATGGAAGATATCCTCTTTCCAAAGATACAGTGATTGAAATTCCGGGGCTTTTAGGAAATAATGTGCTGACTATTCAGGATGGAGAGGCATTTATGTCCTCGGCTGTGTGTCCGGATAAAATTTGTATGGAATTTGGCAAAATCCATTACAATACGGAAATGATTGTGTGTCGCCCGGGAAGTATTGTAGTAATTATTGAAAACGGTGATGTGTCGGAAACAGATGCGGTTGGACTGTAAAAGAAGGAGTACGCCATGAAGACAAAACGAATTGCACTATTTGGAATGCTGGTGGCAGTGGCATTTATTTTCAGCTATATAGAGCATCTGATTCCGTTACCGCTTCCAACCGGGGTAAAGCTGGGAGCAGCGAATATTGTAATCCTGTGCGCGTTGTATTTTCTGGGCTGGAAAGAAGCACTTGCGGTTTCGATGGTTAGAATTGTGTTATCGGGATTTGCATTTGGATTCAGTACTGTCCCGTACAGCCTGGCAGGAGGTCTGCTTAGTATGCTGGCAATGGTTTTGCTGAAAAGAGCGAAAGGCTTCGGAATCACCGGTGTCAGTGTGGCAGGAAGTGTGTGCCATAATATAGGCCAAACGATAGTAGCTATGTTATTACTTGGAAGCAAGACGGTATATTATTTTCCGTTGCTCTTGTTCTCAGGTATAATTGCGGGAATATTGATTGGTTTGGTGTCGGGACTGATAGTGACAAAATTAAAAGGACATATCCGAGTTTAATATAATAAATCTATAAAGCAAAAAAGCACGTTGACACGTGCTTTTTTGTTCTTTATGCGATAGGAAAATATGCTGACAGAGCAGCAAACATTAATTATCGGAGCCTGCAATAAATTTACATACAGCAGAAATGCCGCTGTGGGTGGTTACTTTTATTTGAGCTGTTCCGCTGCCGATGGCAGTCACCAGACCGTAGTTGTCTACTACAAGAATGGATTCGTCGGTGGAAATGTAAGAAACGCCGTCGGTACTAAGCCATGGGAAAATCAATGGCTGTAATTGGAAAGTTTCCATATATTCCAAAGCACGTTCTGTAACGTTCAAGTAAAGGGAAGTAGCTGGAATAATTTCCGGGCGAATAACATATGTGGTAGCATTGCCGCGGTGGTCGGTCAGGTAAAAAGTCAGGGCAGTAACATCCGGAGCAAGATATAAGGTATGTTCTTTTACGGACGGATCTAAATGCTCACCGGCAAAAAGAAAAGCATCACCGGTGAATTCACCGGCCAGATATTTGATGGATTTTACACCGCTGTCTTCATCGGATGCGGAAAAATGAACAGCGATGTAGGAATAATCCGGTGCTACCTGATAGGATGCAGTGAAGTCCGGAACAAGAGTATCGTCTTCGATGTAGAGATTATACAATTGATAATTTCCTGCATAATCTTCTACGTAAAAGGTATAATAACCAGCTTTGTTTAGATACACTACATTATCAAGGATAGCAGAGCTTCCGTTGTCGGAAATAAAGTAATCTGCAGATTTGGAACCGTAAATATAGCGGATTTTACGGATGCCGGAGCCGCCTGCATCAAAAGCGTCCACATGAACGCAGATTTCATCCTTTTCAAAGGAAGTATCAAATACAAGGAATGGCTCGGAAGTATCTGTGGTAATACCGGACAGGGAGCGTATGGCTGCTCCTGCATCCGGTATACCCGGATTGATAAGATACCCGGTTAAGGCATCCAATGGTGTCATGGTATTGATAATAAGTTCTTTTACCTGGGCCGGATAAATGTTTTCCTGATAGGCATAAATCATGGCGGCGAGACCGGTAATGTGTGGTGCAGCCATGGAAGTTCCGCTGGAATAGCCGTATTTTCCGACCAGAGTACTGTAGATATCCTCGCCGGGAGCGGCAATGTCTACGGTAGACACACCGTAATTGGAGTCTTCGGCTAAAGTTCCGTCGTTTCTGATGTACGCAACAGAAATTAAATTCGGAAGACGGAGACTGGCAGGAAATGTAGGTGTACTGTTATTGTTAATACCGTTGTTTCCGGCTGCGGAAATAAACAGCATGGAGGATTCACGGATGGTAAGCTCCAGTGCCTGACTATAGTTAGCGGTGCCCCAGCTTAAGTTGCAGATATCTGCCCCCATGGCTTCGGCGTAGCGGATTGCTTTAATGGCATTGGCTACGGAACCGGAGGAAGAAGAACCCCCATGTATTTTTAAGGACATTATTTTAATATTGACGTTAGAAGCTACACCGGAAATACCGATGCTGTTATTTGCCGTGGCAGCAATAATACCGGCGATATGGGTTCCGTGATTGTCGTTGTCGTCCGGGTCTACAGTATATCCGTTTTCGGTTTCTATATAGTGACAAACGGAAGCGTCATTATTATAGAAGTCCCAGCCGTAGATGTCATCCACATAGCCGTTTCCGTCGTCATCAATTCCGTTATCGGGAATTTCGTTTGGATTGGTCCACATGCTGTCGCGTAAGTCCGGATGACGGTAATCAATACCGGTGTCTATAACAGCAATAACAACCGGACGAGTTTCCTCCTTTGTAAGGGGATAATTTTCCCATGCGTCCCAAATATTCATGTCAACATCTTTGACGGAAGACTGGGTTACCGGAAAAGAACCGTAATAGTGGGTGTAATATCCGGGATTATCGAACGCCCACAAGGCATCGTTGTACGGGTCGTCCGGATAATCAAAATTTTCCGCCAGAACAGTTTGATTGCCGCTGCTAAGTATAAGGAACAGCAGTAAAAGCGGAAAAATAATTAGTTTAATTCTATTTTTGAAAAATATACGCATAAAAAATCCTCTGTTAACTCTACGATAGAAGCAGTTTAACAGAGGAAGGTGGCATATTTGTGGCAGAAAACGGGAATCTTATTACGTTTTCGTGCCAAAAAGTTACAAAATCATTAACAATAGTTATTATAAAGCAAACCGCAGTAAATGGAAGACACGTACGGATTCAGTGTTTTTTTTGCGGTTATGTTTGGATAGGTAACTACGGTTTTGTTTAAATACTCCATTGGATTCAAAGCAATATCGGACAGTTTTTTTACCAATGTGGAAGAGAAACGGCTGTCTTCGGAGAAAAGGCGTTCCAGGGAACCGTTGCCTGCAGCGGCATACATTTCTTTCTCACGGATGGAGAGAGTGCCTTCTTTGGAAACGGATAAACCGCAAGTGCCTAACTCGGAAGAAAACTGACGCAACGTTGTGCCTAATTCGTATAGCAGCTTTTTGGCGCGGTGGTTATCCGGCTGCTGCTGTTTCACAAAATCAAAGATAGAGTTATATTTATTTACAAAGGTTCTGAGCTTTTCTGCAATCGGTTCCTGATTGGTAACCTTACCGATAGTAACCGGTGCGGAAGTGACTTCTTTGATGGACAGGGTAAGTGCATTATTATATAAGTAGGAACGTCCGCGGACTTCCTTTTGCTTTCCGTTAATGGAAAAACAGGTGTTAACCGGAGCTTTGCCGATGCGGTCCAAACCAAAGTGGGTGATGATACCGTGGGACGCATCCTCCGGGAAACGCACGTCAGCCGGGCGGAAGGAAGATTCTCTGTCGGTGGAGCCCGCAGTAATTGCGATTAAGTCCAGCCGGGACTGGCCGGTTTCCGGTTCCTGGACAATACGGGTGCGCAGACCAATGGAAGTTTTATTGATGAAGTCTGCCAGCTTTTTCTGCAAATCCAGGTTGGTTGCTCCGTTGGAAACATTAAATTGAAATGAATAAAGGTTTTCTTCAATTCCGATAGTAAAATTGTATTGGCCGCTGACTAAAGTAGCTTCGTCTGCCGGCACAAAATTGCCGTGGTTTTCCTGCGGAGAAGACAGGGAAGACACTTCTACATATAAAGGAAGGGATTCGTCTGGCAGGGAAGAACCTTCCAATACGGTTACATCAACAGTTTCCGGCTGATCGGATGTTAAAATCTGGTTTTTGAAAACCGAAGCACTGTCGTCAGTATTCAGTTCTTTTACCATGGAGGAAAGGGAAAGCGCCGCATTTTTGATTCCCAGTGTGTATTCCTGGGCAGACTCGTCAAAGGTGACTTTATAGAGCGGCTGTTCGGACGTAAGGCGCATAATATCCCTGTAAACGTTTTGCAACTCCGACTTTTTGTGGGTGTCAAAACGGTTTGGGCGCATCATAATAAGGCCTTGCATTAAATGATTATAGACACTGAGTAATGGCATATACGGGACCTCCTTTCCCAAAATATCAATGCACATTATAATGAATGCTTCGTTCCTTCGAGGCATTTGCATATTAATAGGGACAAAACTCCACTATTTACCTTGATTATATCACGGTTTATCGGAGTGTGCAAGAAAAAAAGTGAAAAAACTGTTGACGGGACTTGAAAACTGTGATATAGTTAAACAGCTATGGAAGTAGTCTTTTTTTTATGCCTAAAAAAATAATAACGGAGGTGGAAGGTCGTGCGAGTTAAAATTACATTGGCATGTACAGAATGCAAGCAGCGCAATTACAACATGACAAAGGAAAAGAAGAACCATCCAGAC
>JAGAQI010000124.1 GCA_017622795.1 Lachnospiraceae bacterium | reverse complement strand
GCGGCAGCTACGCCCACGAGCAGGTCAATCGGGTGGAAGCTCGGCATAATGTTTTCAAATGCCAGTTTCAGACCGTCCATAATGCCCATCAGCTTTGAGGAAAAGTCCGTGCCCGGTGAAAGGCGAAACGCCTGTCCGAGCTTGGTGGCGAGCAAGCCAATGAACACATACGGAATATTAGGCAGAATGAGCTTTTTGTAATTCACGTTTATCATCGTGCATCCAGCTCCTTCTTGCGTACCTTCGGCGTGTCGATGGACGCAGCCTGCTCCTTGAACTTACGGAGCTTTTGAATAACAGAGGGGCGTTCCTTCTTGCGGTCGGTCTTTGCCGTGTACTCCTTAAACGCTTGGGTCAGAGCATCGGCGTCACGAGCCTTGAAGAAAACAAGGTATTTCGGGATTTCTCCCGTCTTATCCTTTTTGAGAGCGAAGTCCACGCCGTATTTCCTCGCAATTCGCTCAAAGTCCTTGATATTCTTGTCGGTAATCTCAATGTTGGAGACACCTTGATTTTGCCCTACGAGCTGCTTCACGCTTTGCTTGCCGCAGGGTTTAACAGGACCGGCACGGGCTTTTTCCATTTTCTTCTCTTTGCAATGAGCAAGATATTTGGAAATAGCCTGCTTCAAAACATTTGCGGTCATTTTTGAAGTGCTTACTGCCAACGTAACAGTTCGCTGTTCAACTTCTTCCTGCAATAGACATACCTCCTTCCTTTGGAAATGGGTGCAGGCGGTTGATGTGTGCTCACACTAAGGCGGCTTCACTCGATGACAGAGAAAGATTTTCAATATACGCCTCCTTCCTTGGCATAAAAAATACTCCCGTGTTTAATCACGAGAGTCGCCATACATATCGTGCTGAACCAGGGCTGAGTAGTAATTGCCGATAGTGGTGGGGGCATTGTACAGCGTGGTCAGCAGATATTGTTTGATGTTGCGGATTTTTGTTGTGTTCTCTTTGAGACAATCAAACACGAACTGGATATGACTTGCATCCAGTTTGAGAAGCCTTGAACGAACGATCTCTGCAGGGTAGTCCGTACCGGCAACTCGGATATACTTTTTCGTAGAGCAGACCGTTTCCACAATCAGCTCCAGGATCTCCTCCAAGCGGTCGTGGTCGTATGGCATATCCGAGAGGAGAATGTCATAGTCGATATTCTCCTTAATGAGTTCTCTATACTCATCCATATCTCTGACAGTCGTTTCTTTTCGCTTCGCTTCAAGTGCTGCAAGCACAGACGGGCGTGAGCCGTCGGAAAAGAATGAATGAGTATTTACTGAATCAGTATTTATTTCATCAGTAATTCTTTTATCTATATTTATTTGTGCGGGAGTTTCCAGACGTGGTAAATCCATATCCGGTTTTACCAGATACGGCATTTCCGTATCTGGTGATGCCGTATGTGGTCGTTCATAGATAACGTACTCCATATCCACGATTCTGCCGTTGCTGTCTCGGATGCGATGACGGACGAGATAGCCGTACTGTTCAAGCTCTTTGAGCTGTGCCGTTATCCCATCCACGCCGTCCTTACAAATCTTTGCAAGTCCTCGTGTGGTATAGTCCCACGTTTCGGGGAGGGAGAGCATCGTGGAAAGAAGTCCTCGTGCCTTGTTTGAGAGGCAGGGGTCTCGCAGATGGTAGTTTGACATCGTGGTGTAGTTTTTGTTTTTCTCAACTCGGCATACAGCCATACGCATCACCACCTAACGGGTTGTCTCTTTCGGGTTTCATTGTTCCTCCTTTTCCCAGGGTATGAAAAAAGCCGAACAAGGAAAAGTGGGTTCCCGGTTCGGCTAATATCCTGTATTCAGTTTTATCGCTGTTGGTCTCGTTTTTTCTTCTGCTGCTTCATCCACATATCCAACAGCTTGATGATGGTTTCCTCCATACGCTGTGGCGTGTAGGAACGTGGAAAATATTTCCGTATCTTATCCATAGGGAGCTTCAAGTCCCACGTTTCGGGTTTCTTTTGCTCCATCATAATATCCAACATCGCATCGTCATTCAGCTTGCCCTCTTGGGAGAGCCGCTTCATTCGCTGTGCCTGGGAGAAGGAAGGGGTTGCCTGTTCGCTGTCGATGGTCTCGATAAGGAGCTTCTGTTCTTCGGGTTTGAGATAGGAAATCTCGACCGCAGGGGTCATACCGATTTTGCCTTCATCCACCATCTGCAAAAGCTCCGGTTCAAGTTCATTTAGGCGAATGTATCGCCTCACTTGGTCTTTGCTTGTGCCTGCTTCCTCGGCAACTTTCTCAACGGACAACTTCTGTGCAATCTGCGTAGAAGTTAAATCGTGTCGTGCGCCTTGCCGTTTTATGGCTTCAAGTTTCATCTTGTACGCCTTGGCTCGTTCGCTCGGCAAGATGTTTTCTCGCTGTAGGTTGCTATCCACCATTACAATGATGGCAGCATTGCGATCAAGGTCTCGGACGATGACGGGCATTGTTTCAAGTCCTGCAAGTTCACAAGCGTGTTTGCGACGATGACCGGAGATAAGTTCGTATGTGCCATCTTCAAGCGGTCTGGCAATAGCAGGTACAAGCACACCATATTCTCGGATACTCTCAACGGTCTGCTGCATAGCTTCATCGTCTTTGACCGTAAAAGGGTGGTCTGCAAAATCCTTTAATTTGCTAATCGGTATGCTAACAATGCTCTCTGATGAGGGCGTGTTCTGTTGATTGATGATACTCATAATTCACCTCGTTATTTGTGTTAGAAATGGAAAGAGAGCGAACTGAACAGGTCAATTCGCTCTCTAATCTGCCGAAATATGGGCTTTTTCCGCTATATTTAGCTGAGTGTTGAGGACTTTGGGGCGTAGGTATCATCAATTTACTTATGTGCTGGTAAATGATCCAACCAGAGGGTATGGGATATTCATTGAAAATATGCTGGAACACTAGTACTTTATATTGATCAAAGAACAAGAAATAGTACCGTAGGAAACCGTCAGCGATGAGCGGGTTTCCAAGGTACTATTTCTTGCTCTTGAATCTAATAAAATTAATGTAAGCTTGTTGAAAAATATTATTTACTAAGATTACGTTCTGCCGTAGCAAGCATTAGCTTAATACGGTTCAACTGGTTTACTTCGCTGGCACCCGGGTCATAATCTACGGCTACAATATTTGCCAACGGATGACGTGCACGAAGTTCCTTAATAACACCCTTACCAACTACATGGTTTGGCAGGCAGGCGAATGGCTGGGCGCAGACAATATTGTTGACACCGGAGTGGATGAGCTCTAACATTTCACCGGTTAAGAACCAGCCTTCACCGGTTTGGTTGCCGATGGAAACTATAGGTTCTGCATATTCTGCAAGCTCCTCAATGTAGGCAGGAGCATCGAAACGTTTGCTTTCTTTTAAATATTTGCGGGCGTTCTTACGGATGAATTCTAAGAAACTGTTGGCAATATTTCCGACAACAGCCCCCTTTTTACTCTTGCCCAGTGCTTCATACTTAAAATTATTGTTATGGAATCCGTAAAGAAGGAAGTCCAATAAATCAGGAACCACGGCTTCGGCACCTTCTGCTTCCAAAAGACCAACCAGGTCGTTGTTTGCGGCAGGAAGAAACTTTACTAAAATTTCGCCTACAATACCAACGCGAGGCTTTCTTGGAATGTCCTTTAATGGAATGGTATCAAAATCCGCAATAATACCTTTTAAATTCTTCCGGAATTCACTGAATTTTCCGTTTTGTACAGATTTTTTACAAACCTCTGCCCACTTTCTGTGAAGAACATTAACAGAACCGGGTTCTGCTTCGTACGGACGGGTACGGTAAACAACCCGCATGAAAACGTCACCGTATACTACTGCCTGCATGGCACGGGTAAGCAGTTTCAAATCCGGAGTAAAGCCCGGATTTTTTTCAATACCGCCGGCACTTAAGGATACGACCGGAATCTGTGGCTCTCCCATTTTTTGCAGGGCACGGCGGATAAAGCTGATATAGTTGGTAGCACGACAACCGCCGCCGGTCTGAGTGATAAGCAGAGCTACTTTGTTTTTATCATATTTACCGGAAGCCAGTGCTTCCATCAGTTGGCCTACCACAATTAAAGAAGGGTAGCAGGCGTCATTATTTACATATTTTAATCCGGTATCTACCGCAGAACGCGCAGGGTCAGGAAGAATTTCTACATTATAGCCGCAGGAAGCAAAAGCAGGTTCCAAAAGCTCGAAGTGAATCGGTGACATCTGAGGTACTAAAATCGTATAATCTCTCCTCATTTCTTTAGTAAAGATTATCCGATTATGGGCAGCATTATTAACTGTCACTTCGTTTCCCTTTTTCTGACGTTCTTTTACCGCAGAAAGAAGAGAGCGGACACGGATACGTGCCGGACCTAAATTGTTTACCTCATCAATTTTTAAGGTGGTGTAGATTTTTCCGGAACCGTTCAGAATATCGGCAACCTGGTCGGTGGTTACCGCATCCAGACCACAACCGAAGGAATTTAACTGAATCAGTTCTAAGCTTGGGTTAGTGCGTACATAGGAAGCGGCAGCATACAATCTGGAATGGTACATCCACTGGTCTACAACAATGGTCGGACGGTCGATTTTTCCTAAATGGGAGATGCTGTCTTCGGTTAATACGGCAACACCGTATGCAGTAATCATTTCAGGAATACCATGGTTGATTTCCGGGTCAATATGATACGGTCTTCCGGCGAGAACGATACCGAGGCAATTCTGCTTTTTAATATAGTCTACGGCAGATTCTCCGGCTTTTTGCATATCCTTACGGGCATTTCGAAGTTCGCGCCATGCCTTATGGACTGCATTGGATATTTCTTCGGCGGAAATGCCGTTATGTTTTCCGATTACTTCAATCAGACGCGCCTTTACAATATCCTCGGATTCCAGGGAGAGGAATGGGTTTTGAAAGTCGATGGAAGGGTCTTTCAGTTCTTCTACATTGTTTTTTATATTTTCCCCGTAGGAGGTAACAATCGGGCAGTTGTAGTGGTTACCGGAATCGGCATATTCTTTACGTTCGTATGGAATACAAGGGTAGAAAATATACTTACAGCCCTGCTGTAATAACCACATAATATGACCGTGTGCCAGCTTGGCCGGATAACACTCCGATTCACTTGGAATGGATTCGATTCCGAGCTCGTAAATCTTTCTGGAGGAAAGAGGAGAGAGCATAACCCGGTAACCTAATTCCGTAAAGAAAGTAAACCAAAACGGATAGTTTTCATACATGTTAAGTACTCGCGGAATACCGACAGTACCGCGCTTGGCTTCAAATTCTTCCAAAGGCTTGTAATTAAAATACCGGTCCAGTTTATAGGCAAACAGGTTTGGAATGTCCTTATTTGCTTTCTCTTTACCAAGTCCGCGTTCACAGCGGTTACCGGAAATAAATTTACGGCCGCCGGAAAAATGGTTAATGGTAAGAAGACAATGGTTGGTACAGCCTTTACATCTTGTCATATCAGAGTGGAACGTCAGCTCAGTAATTTGCTTTAAATCAAGCATGGAAGAGGTTTGTCCCTCATAATGGGCGCGGGCAATTAAGGCAGCACCGAATGCTCCCATGATACCGGCAATATCCGGACGGACTGCCTGGCAGCCGGAGATACGTTCAAAGCTGCGAAGTACGGCATCGTTATAGAAAGTGCCTCCTTGTACTACTACTTTTTTACCGAAGTCTTTGGCATCAGATACTTTAATAACCTTGTATAAAGCGTTTTTTATAACGGAATAAGCAAGGCCAGCAGAAATATCAGCGACAGAGGCGCCTTCTTTTTGTGCCTGCTTTACCTTGGAATTCATAAAGACGGTACACCGTGTACCAAGGTCAATCGGATTCTTGGCAAACAAGGCGATTTTAGCAAAATCTGCCACCTCATAGTTTAAGGATTTGGCAAAGGTTTCAATAAAGGAACCACAGCCGGAGGAGCAGGCTTCATTTAACTGTACACTGTCTACCGTACCGTTCTTGATGCGGATACACTTCATGTCCTGACCGCCGATGTCTAAAATGCAGTCCACATCAGGAGCAAAAAACGCAGCCGCATGATAATGGGCAATGGTTTCTACTTCGCCTTCATCAAGAAGCAGGGCTTCTTTAATCAGTGCTTCTCCGTAACCGGTGGAACAGGAGCGGACAATTGTGGTATCGGCAGGCAGTTGGGAATAGATGTCCTTTACTGCTTTAATGGCAGTTTTTAACGGACTGCCGTTGTTGTTTTGGTAGAAGGAATATAATAACGTACCGTCTTCGCCAACCAGGGCTGCTTTGGTTGTAGTGGAGCCGGCATCAATACCGAGATAGCAACGGCCGTGATAGTCGGACAGTGGCATTTTTGCTACCGTATGTACCTTATGACGCTGGGAAAACTCTTCATAAGAAGCTTCGGTATCAAACAGTGGTTCCATGCGGGTAACTTCAAAATCCATGACAATACCGGTCTGTAAACGGTTAATTAATTCATCCAAATCAAAGGCTTCTGATGTTGCGTTCTCTGCGGAACCCATGGCGGCAAATAAATGGGAATGTTCCGGAGCGATAATCTGTTCTCCGCTAAGATTCAGTGTGCGGATAAAGGCTTCCTTGAGCTCGGTTAAAAAGTGTAACGGACCACCAAGGAAGGCTACATTACCACGGATTGGTTTGCCGCAGGCAAGACCGCTGATGGTCTGGTTTACCACAGCCTGGAAAATGGAAGCAGCAAGGTCCTGTTTGGAGGCACCTTCGTTAATAAGCGGTTGAATATCAGACTTGGCAAATACACCGCAACGGGCCGCAATCGGATAGATGGTTTTATAGTCTTTTGCGTACTCATTTAAACCGGCAGCATCTGTTTTTAACAGAGATGCCATTTGGTCTATAAAAGAGCCGGTACCGCCGGCGCAGATGCCGTTCATACGCTGCTCAATACCGCCGGTAAAATAGATGATTTTTGCGTCTTCACCGCCAAGCTCAATGGCAACGTCGGTATGAGGAGCGGCTTTTTGCAGAGCAGAAGCTACAGCAACCACTTCCTGGATAAACGGAATATTTAAATGTTTTGCCAGGGTCAAACCACCGGAACCGGTAATGGCAGCGGACAGGGAACAGGTCCCCTGTTTTTCACGGAATTTTTTTAAAATGCCGGAAAGTGTTCCCTGAATATCAGCATAATGACGCTCGTAAGCGGAGAAAACCAGCTTTCCTGCATCGTCTAATACGGCAGTTTTTACGGTAGTGGAACCGATATCAATTCCTAAAGTATATAATTTGTTATTTTTGGACATATGCTATCCTTCCTTTCGTGGACAGGTCATTTGTATAATTTGGATGTAGTAATAAAAACCACATCAGACGTTATTATAACTCACGAAGTTATCAGAAACAATGAAAATTTAATAAATTTATGTTTTTTTTATGGAAATAGTGGCATGTTGAAGAAAAATCAAGTAAAATAAGGGCAAAGAAAGGATGCAGAAATGAAAAAATACAGAAGAAAAGTTTTTTTGGCGGTTCTTTTGGTTGCTCTTCAGGTTTTTGGAGCGGTTCAGGTCCGGGCAGAACTGATTCCGGCCAGACAGGAAATCAGAGTGGGGCTTACTTCTATGTATTCCGGCAAGGAAACACTGACAATATACAACACAACAATAGGGTATGGCTATTGTGTCAATAATACGTATTTACAGGAGTCTGTTTTTTCCAGCACAAATGGTTTTACTTTTACACCGGTAAACGGCTATTTTGTGGCGGAAAATAAAATCTATGGAAGCCATCAGGCGGCAAAACAGGCAGCTGATATTTATCAGTCAATGGGAATTGAGGCGTATCCGGGAAGCACGTATCAGTGTAGCTGGAGAGTTTATTTTGGAAATGCGGTAAAGTATTCAGAAGCAGAAAAGTTGGTAAAAACATTGCTTGATATTACAGGAAGCGATACGTATGAAATTTTAACCGGTAGTATTTACAGAATTAAAATGACCGGAACCTTTGGTACTGTGCTGATTGATGTGGATGAGCACTATGCTTATCCGCAGCTGCGCCCGTTAACAGAAAATGAAAAGGGCGTGCGGCTGGTGGAATTGGGCAGCCGTTCCTATCGGGGAAGAGTCGAAATCGGACGATATAACAAATCTAAGCTAACTGCAGTTAATATTGTCCCGATAGAAGAGTACCTGTACGGAGTGGTTCCGTCGGAAATGCCGTCTACCTGGCATGAAGAAGCATTAAAAGCCCAGGCAGTATGTGCCAGAAGCTATGCACTGATTAAAGCAGGTTATGGCGGTGAATCAAATGCAAAAAAAGGATATAAAATAGTTGACACGGTGTCTTCGCAGGTGTATAAAGGATATTTGACCGAATCTTTAAAAGCAAATCAGGCGGTGGATGCAACAAAAGGCGAGATGGTATGTTATAATAACAAAGTAATAGCTGCTTACTATTTTTCTACCAGTGGTGGACGAACGGAGTCTTCCAAGGATGTATGGGCAGTAAATCTGCCTTATTTGCAAAGTGTACCGGATATTTACGAAAAAAATGCCAGCCGGATGGTGTGGCAGGAAAGGCTGACTCTGGCTGAAATTCAAAAAGCTTTAGAGGGGCAAGGGATTCCTTTTGATAAGGTAGAGGAACTTAAAATTTTCAAAACAACCGATACCGGCCGTGTGCATGCGTTATCCGCTTTGGGAGGAAACCGTTCGCTAACCTTACAGGGAACTACCATCAGAACGGTATTGAATTTGCACAGCACAAAGTTTAAAATAGTAAGAAAAGGTGATATTCCGGATGAAGTATCTGTTTTAAGTGCGACAGGCATGGAGAGCGGACGTATCAGTAACATGTATATTGCTTCAGCAGACGGTGTAGCAAAAGCTTCCGTGGATTTAGAGCAGTATATTGTACAGAGTGCAGAGGACTTGCGGAATTATCCAAAGGCTGCACCGGAACATGAAGACGAGCTGCTGTTTGCCGGCATGGGATACGGACATGGTGTCGGCATGAGCCAGTACGGTGCCAAAGGCATGGCTGAAGCAGGCTACACCTATAAAGAGATTATAGAGTATTATTTTACAGGAGCATATGTAAGATGAAAAAACAGGATTTTTATTTTGATTTACCGGAAGAACTGATTGCCCAGGATCCTTTGAAAGACCGTTCTTCTTCCAGACTTTTGGTACTGGATAAAAAAACAGGAGCAACAAAACATTTAACGTTTACAAATATTCTGGATTATCTGAGAGCGGGAGATTGCCTGGTAATCAATAACACCAAGGTGATTCCGGCGCGGCTAATCGGTGAAAGAATTTTGCCGGAGGGCGCAGGTAACGGAACGGAAACAAAAGGTGCACAAATAGAACTTCTTTTACTCAAAAGAAGGGAAAATGATATTTGGGAAACCTTAGTAAAACCGGGCAAAAAGGCAAAGCCGGGCACGAAGATACAGTTTGGTGATGGATTACTTACCGCAGAGGTACTGGATATCGTAGAGGAAGGAAACCGTCTGGTACAGTTCCATTATGAGGGTATCTTTGAGGAAATTTTAGATAAGCTTGGTCAGATGCCGTTACCTCCGTACATCACTCATAAATTGCAGGATAAAAACCGTTATCAGACCGTGTATGCAAAGCATGAAGGTTCTGCAGCGGCACCGACTGCCGGTCTCCACTTTACCAAAGAACTTCTGGAAGAGGTAGAAAAGCGCGGAATTACCATAGCAAATGTAACTCTGCATGTGGGGCTTGGAACATTCCGTCCGGTAAAGGAAGAAAATATTCTGGATCATCATATGCATACGGAAACCTATCAGGTGCTTCCGGAAGAAGCTAAGAAAATTAATGATACCAAAAAGAATGGCGGAAGAGTAATCTGTGTAGGCACAACCAGCTGCCGTACCGTGGAATCCGCGGCGGATGAAAACGGGTTTGTACAGGCAAAAGAGGACGACACCAGTATTTTTATTTATCCGGGGTATCAGTTTAAGGTGTTGGATGGTTTAATTACCAATTTCCACTTACCGGAATCCACACTTTTAATGCTAGTTTCTGCTTTGGCAGGAAGAGAAAATGTATTAGCTGCATATAATGAAGCGGTACAACAGCGTTACCGTTTTTTTAGTTTTGGCGACGCCATGCTCTTAATTTAATTTATGGGAGGACTTTTTTATGACGAGAGAACAGTATGAAGAAATGATGGAATTTGTACAGGAGGACATCAATACCATTACCGATTATTTGGAAGTAAATTATGATGATCTGACCTTAGAAGATATTTGCATGTTATACCGTGTATTTTTAGAGGAAGATGCAGAAGCGGAAGATAAAGAAGATATTCACCGTGATTTGTTGGAACAGTTATATGATATGGCGGAGGAGCATCCGAAGGAAATGCTGAAGGCTGCTAAAAAGGTGCAGAATTATTTGGAAAAATAAAGTTAAATTACAAAAACGGGGTGTGGATAGTATCCACACCCCAATTTTATTGTGCTATGTAAATTACTTATGGTAATACGATAAGCTGACCAATCCAGATTAAATCAGCATTAGCGATATCATTTGCAGTAACGAGTTCAGCTATGGTATAGCCGTACTTCTTAGCAATCTTGGAAAGGGTATCGCCGGACTTTACGATATGTCTCTTAGTTGTATCAACAGTAGGAATTACTAATGTTGCGCCCTTTTTGATTAAGTCAGGGTTTGCAATGTTATTAGCTTCTGCCAATTCTTTAACAGCAAGACCGCAAGCCTGTGCAATTTCGGAAAGTGTGTCACCGGCCTGAATAACGTAGGAATCACCGGTAACTTCGATAGGCTTGTCATCCTTAGGTTCTTCCTTTGGCTCTTCCTTAGGTTCTTCAACCACAGGCTTGTCACCTAATGTGATATCTAAAACAGTAACATTGTCAATATAGGTACCGTATGCAGAGCTTGCTAATAAAAGTTCTGTAGAGTCGGAAGCTGCGGTTAACTTGAAAGTCTTTTCAACAACAGCACCGGTATTTTCATTTGCGATTGCTTCGATTCCGGATGCGGTATTAACGTCAGTTCCATTTGCAATGAGGTAGAAACGGATGCCATTGTCCTCAGCGGAATCAAATTTTACGGATACATTAACGGTTACGCTTTCGCCTGCTGCTAAAACTTCAGGAAGAGCAAAGGATGCTTTCATGGAAGTTCTGCCGCTGAATGTAATGGAACCGTCTGCGTTGTCTGCAGGAGCAAGACCGCTTACAAATACTCTTTCTGCAAGGTTAACATCGTAGAGGTCGCCTGTTGCCGCAGGAGCTTCTGCAGGCTTGTCACCTAAAGTGATGTCAAGGAGAGTAATATCATTCATGTATACGCCGTAACCGGAGCTTGCAAGTAAAAGCTCGGTTGCATCAGCAGATGCGGTTAAGGTGAAGGTCTGTTCAACAACACCGCTACCATCGTTAGCGATTGTTGCGATTTCTGTAGCAATATTAACGTCCACGCCGTTAATAAGATAGAAACGAACACCTGCATCATCAGCAGAGTTAAACTGTAACTTTACATTCACTTTTACGCTTTCACCTGCTGCTAATGCTGTCGGAAGCGGGAATGCGGTTTTCATAGTAGTGCCACCGGTGAAAGAAACAGAACCGTCAGCATTATCTGTTGGTGCTTCACCAACGATTAAACCCTTTTGTGTAAGATCCAGAGTAACTGCCTCATCAGCCAGTGCTGTAGTAACATTACCCATGGAAGGTACCATCATAGCAGCTACCATAAGAACTGCCAATACACGAAGAACGAATTTTTTCATATCTTCTTCCTCCTCAATATGTTTTATATTTGGCGCACTTTGTTGTTGTAAAGTATTGCACCGTGATATAAGTGTATCGCACATATTGGGTGAATTCTACAAAAAAATAGCTATTCAATCCTCATTTTTTGCTATTTTATACAATAATTTTTCTACTTTCTGATATAGATATGGTAACCATTGGTATCAAGAACCTTTGTTGCCTTTGCAACGGCATCCTTATCATAGAATTCAATACGCAAAACGCCTTGTTCAAATTCACGGTTATGGATAATGCCGATGTTTTTAATACTGATACCATGCAGGGAGAGAAGGGTTGCCAAAAGAGCCAGTGCACCGGTTTCATCTTTAATGTCAACAAATAATTCAAAAGTAGACAGTAAAGCACCTTTGGAATTGGCCGGAATAGAACTGCGGTAGTTTCCGGCAGTATCAAACATCTGATACAGGTTATCTTTTTCTCCGGAAAGAATCATACGTTTGGCATCCTCTAAAGAATCCTGATATTTAGTCAGCATTTCACAGATACTTTCTTTGTTGGACAGGCAAATGTTTTCCCAAATTTCCGGAGAGGAAGAAGCAATGCGGGTAATGTCTTTAAAACCGCCTGCTGCGAGTTGACGCATTTTAGGCTCCAGGGAACCGGAGTTTTGGATTAAGTTAACCAGCTGGGCAGCGATAATGTGGGGCACATGGCTGATGGCCGCCGTGATTTTGTCGTGCTCTGACGGGTCAAGGACAATCGGAATAGCGCCCATGGTTTTTACCAGAGAAGTATAAAAGTCCAAATCTTCCGGTTTACTGTGGGAAGTAGGTGTTAAAATATAGTAAGCGTTTTCCAGTAAAAGAGTGCTGGAATGCTCATAGCCTGTTTTTTCGGAACCGGTCATGGGATGACCGCCGATAAAGCAGTGGTCTAAGCCTAGTTCCGAGATTTTATCATGAATATTTCCTTTTACGCTGCCGACATCGGTAAGCAGACAATCGGGAGATAGGATGTCCTTAAGTTGTGTAAGGTATTCAAGATTCTTTTGTACCGGAGCACAAAGAAATATCATATCACAGGAAGAAAAATCAGCTAAGTTTGCTGTAATGGTATCAAGCACGCCATCCTCTTTTGCCAGAAGAAGAGAACGGGATGGAGTTTCGTTGTACTGGAAGGCGGTTAAAGTAGGTGTATCACTAATAAATGCTTTTAAAGCCCGGGCAATGGAACCGCCGATTAACCCGAAACCGATAAATCCAAAATGTTTTGCAGACATGGAACGAATGCTCCTTTCAAATGTATTTTCCGTCTGAATTCATTTTAAGACATTGGTTTTTGTTTGTCAATACTGGATTGCTTTAAAGCGTTGCACTTTAAAGCGAAAAAGAAAAAAGTTTTGATTGAAAGAGTTATAAAATCATTGTATAATATTATATTAGTGTGCTGATTTCCAAAAGAAATATTACATAGAGTTATAGAAACAGGGCATTTTAATAATAGCAGGCAAGAAGTTTAACTGACGGAAAAGAGATGGAGAGTGTCATGAAACAGTTTTTTAAGAAGTATATCGGCGATAAGAAGTTTTATAAAATGGTATTACTGATTGCGGTACCGATTATGGTACAAAACGGTATTACCAATTTTGTGAGTTTATTGGATAATATTATGGTGGGACAGGTCGGAACCAATCAGATGTCCGGTGTTGCCATTGCCAATCAGTTGATTTTTGTATATAATCTTTGCATTTTTGGCGGTATGTCCGGTGCAGGTATTTTCGGTGCTCAGTTTTTCGGACAGGGGAATAATGATGGTCTGCGCTATGTATTCCGCTTCAAACTGGTAACAGGATTTGTGATTACCGCCATTGGTTCAGTAATTTTTTCCATGTACGGAGAGCCGCTGATTTCTTTATATTTAGACGAAAGTAATTCTGCTGTGGCGAATGCAGAAACATTACAATATGCCATGGAATATTTGCAGATTATGCTGGTGGGATTTTTACCGTTTGTAGTGGTTCAAATTTATGCCAGTACATTACGTGAGGTTAGTGAGGCGATACTTCCTATGGTGGCAGGTATTGCGGCAGTACTGGTAAATTTAGTACTGAATTACACATTAATTCTTGGTAACTTCGGTGCGCCTGCCCTTGGGGTAGCAGGTGCGGCAATTGCCACAGTGACTTCACGTTTTGTAGAATGTCTGATTGTGGTATGGTGGACACATCGTCATAAAGAAAAGAATCCATATATTGTTGGAGTTTATAAGAGCTTAATGATTCCGGGAGACTTAATGAAGCGCATCATTAAGAAGGGCACACCGCTGCTTATTAACGAAGCCCTTTGGTCTCTGGGTATGGCAATGCTGTTACAATGCTACTCTGTCCGTGGACTTGGTGTTGTGGCGGGTATGAATATTTCCAACACTATTATTAATTTGTTTAATATAACCTTTATGGCGCTCGGTAATTCCGTTGCCATTGTGGTGGGCAAGCTTCTCGGTGCGGGCAAAATGGAAGAGGCGAGAGATACCGACCGTAAGCTGATTGCTTTTTCTGTAGCAAGCTGCCTGGTGATAGCTGCAATTGTTATTATATTAGCGCCATTATTTCCTGAGCTTTACAATACGGAAGCGGATGTAAAGGAATATGCGAAAAACTTCATCATTATAGCGGCATTGTTTATGCCGCAGCATGCCTTTTTACATGCTGCCTATTTTACCCTCCGTTCCGGAGGAAAAACAGTTATCACTTTCCTGTTTGACAGTGGTTTCATGTGGGTTGTTTCGATTCCGTTCGCGTTTGTTATCAGCCGCTTTACCGATTGGAGAATTGAAGTGGTTTATGCCCTTTGTCAGGGAATTGAAGTAATTAAGAGTGTCGTGGGCTTTATTCTTTTAAAGAAGGGAATCTGGCTCAATAACATTGTAGAAAACAAGGAGAATTAGATGAAAGACTTTTTACCGATATGCAAAGCAGATATGGAAAAGCGGGGATGGGAGCAGTGTGATTTCGTTTATGTTATTGGTGATGCATATGTTGACCATACTTCCTTTGGACCTGCCATTATCAGCCGTGTTCTGGAAAGCCACGGATATAAGGTGGGAATTATTTCCCAGCCCGACTGGAAAGAGGAAAAGAGTATTACCGTTCTGGGCACGCCTCGTCTTGGCTTCCTTGTTTCCGGCGGAAATATGGACACCATGGTAAACCATTACACGGTGGCAAAAAAGCGTCGCCAGAACGATGCCTATACCCCGGGGGGTGAAATCGGAAAGCGTCCGGACCGTGCGACAATTGTATATAGTAATTTAATTCGTAAGGTCTATAAGCAGATGCCGATTATTATCGGTGGTATTGAAGCTTCCCTGCGTCGTCTTGGCCACTATGACTACTGGAGTGATAAAGTAAAACGCTCCATTCTTTTAGATTCCCAGGCAGACCTGATTTCCTATGGTATGGGTGAAAAATCTATTGTGGAAATTGCGGATGCTTTAAACAGTGGTTTGGATGTTAAGGATATTACCTTTATTAACGGTACGGTATATAAAACAAATTCTCTGGAGTCAGTGTATGATGCATTGGAGCTTCCGTCCTTTCCGGAAATTCTGGCGGACAAAAAGACCTTTGCACAGAGCTTTTATACCCAGTATTGTAATACCGATCCGTTTTCAGGAAAGCGTCTGGTGGAAAAATACGCCGATAATGAGTACGTGGTGCAGAACCCGCCGGCAAAACCGTTAACCCAGGCAGAAATGGACCGGATTTATGCACTTCCGTATATGAGAAATTATCACCCGAGCTATGAGGAAAAGGGCGGTATTCCGATCATTCAGGAACTGAAGTTCAGTTTGGTCAGTAACCGTGGTTGCTTTGGCGGTTGCAGCTTTTGTGCATTGACGTTCCATCAGGGAAGAATTATTCAGACCAGAAGCCATGAATCCATTTTAGAAGAGGCAAAGGCCTTTCAGTGGGATCCGGACTTTAAGGGATATATCAATGATGTGGGCGGTCCGACGGCAAACTTCCGGGCACCGGCCTGCAAAAAGCAGTTAACCAAGGGTGTCTGCCCGAATAAGCAGTGTTTATTCCCGAAACCATGTCCGAATATGGAAGTAGATCATTCCGATTACTTAAAACTGCTTCGTAAGCTCAGAGAGCTTCCGAAGGTGAAAAAAGTATTTATCCGGTCCGGTATCCGGTTTGACTATCTGATGGCAGACAAGGATGATACTTTCTTTAAAGAACTTTGCGAGCATCACATCAGCGGTCAGTTAAAGGTGGCACCGGAGCATGTTTGTGATGCAGTACTTAGTATGATGGGTAAGCCGGAAAATTCCGTCTATGAGGCGTTTATAAAGAAATATAAGCAGACCAATGCAAAGCTTGGAAAAGAGCAGTATGTGGTGCCTTATCTCATGTCTTCTCATCCGGGTTCTACCATTAAGGAAGCGGTAAAACTGGCGGAATATCTGCGCGATCTTGGCTACATGCCGGAGCAGGTACAGGATTTTTATCCGACACCATCCACCATTTCTACCTGTATGTATTATACCGGTTTAGACCCGAGGACGATGAAGGAAGTGTATACGCCAAAGTCTCCTCATGAAAAGGCAATGCAGAGAGCATTAATCCAGTATAGAAATCCAAAGAATTACGATTTGGTTTTAGAGGCACTAAAGCTTGCGGGAAGAGAAGACTTAATCGGTTATGAAAAACGGTGTCTGATTCGTCCGAAGGACGGAAAAGGCGGCTATGGCGGACCGAGTCATGGCGGTGGTAATAACAGCCGTTACGGTCAGGGCAAAGCTGCAGGAAAGAACGGTAAGTCCGGAAACAGCAAAGCAGGCACTTACAGTAAGAGTGCAACAGGAAGTAAGAAAGCTGAGGCACCGAGAAAGAAAAAGACAATAAGAAACGTACACAAGAAAAAGTGACCATAAAATAGTTGTGCAAAATATACCCACGAACAGAACATCAGCGTAAGCGGTTCTGAAGTGGGTATTATTTTGCTAATGTCCAAAAAGCTACGGCACTGGCGGCAGCTACATTTAGGGAATCTACACCGTGGGCCATCGGAATCATAACGGTATAATCACAGGCAGTAATGGTTTCGTTACATAAACCTTCGCCTTCGGTACCAAGAATGACCGCTAATTTGCCGCAGGTTTGAAAAACAGGGTTGTCTACAGAAGTAGAATTGTCTTTTAAAGCCATGGCGGCGGTGGTGAAGCCAAGTTCCTTCAGGCGGGATACATAGTTTGCAGGTTCTGTTACGTTTTTTTCAAAATACGTCCACGGAATCTGAAAAACGGTACCCATGCTGACACGGCTGGCTCTGCGGTAGAGCGGGTCACTGCATCCCGGGGTAAGGAGTACGGCATCCATGCCAAGGGCGGCGGCAGAACGGAAGATAGCGCCCACATTGGTTGGATTCATGACATTTTCCAGCACGGCGATACGGCGCGCTTTTTTACATGTTTCTTCTACAGACGGTAATACAGAACGGTACATGGCACAGAGGAGACCGCGGGTTAACGGAAACCCGGTCAGCTTGGTAAGTACATCAAACGGGGCGGTATAAACCGGAATATCACCACAGCGGGAGATGATTTTTTGAACAGAAGGAGTATCCAGTTCATTCTTTTCTACAAGTATAGAATGAGCAAGGTATCCTGCATTCAAAGCACGTTCGATTACATTGGGACTTTCTGCAATAAATAATCCGGGATTTGGTTCAAAGTAGTGTTGCAACTGGTTTTCTTTCAAACGGGCAAAGATGTCCAGTTCCGGGGCATTAAAATCAGTTAATTCGAAAACAGTAGGCATAGTGACTCCTTCAGAAAATTATTCTGTAAATTATTATACTAGAAACCGACAAAATATGGTATACTGTTTTATAAGAAATTACGAATCGGAGGAAATAATATGGGAATTGTAGTAATCGGTGCCACTTTTGTGGATATTAAAGGTTTTCCGAATGATACCTATATTCCGGACGGAAGAAATGCGGGAAGAGTAGAATATATTCACGGCGGAGTAGCACGAAATGTGGTAGAAGATATTGCGAATATGGAACTTCGTCCGACGTTTCTCGGCATTGTGGATGATACACCGATGGGGGCGGATGTGGTTCATAAATTGCAGAATCATAAGGTGAATACAGAGTATATTCAGGTGCAGCCGGATGGTATGGGAACCTGGCTGGCGGTATTTGACAGCGATGGAAATGTGGCCGGTTCCATTTCCAAGCGTCCGAATCTGCTTCCGATTCTTACAATGCTGGAAGAAAAGGGAGATGAAATCTTTTCTCAGGCGGATTCGGTGGTACTGGAAGTAGATATTGACAAGGCAACGGTAAAAAAGGTATTTGAACTGGCGGAAAAGTATAGTGTTAAGACCTATGCGGTAGTTTCTAATATGAGCATCGCCATTGAACGGAGAGATTTTTTTCAAAAATTTGACTGCTTTATTTGCAATGAGCAGGAAGCAGGGATGCTGTTTTTGGATGATTACAGTGAGAAAACACCGGAAGAACTTCGGGATATTTTATCAGAAAAGGTGCAGCGTGCCAAAATTCCTGCCATGGTAGTTACGATGGGAGGGAAAGGCGCTGTGTATGCTGATTTGCAGGGAAACAAAGGGATTTGTCCTGCAAAAAAGGTGCAGGTAAAGGATACTACCGGAGCAGGTGATGCGTTCTGCGCCGGTGTATCTGCAGGTCTGACCTATGGAAAAACGCTTCCGGAAGCCATCGAAATCGGTTCCACGTTGGCAGCGTCTGTCATAGTATCGTTGGATAATGTGTGTCCAAGGTTTCAACCGGAAGAGTTGGGGTTGGATGTTGTTACGGAAGAATAAATATGGGATTGCAGAAAATTTGCTTAGCGGGTTTTCTGCAATTTTTTTATATCATCCGTAGCGGGATTATCAATCAGTTCACCGTCTTTGGTAAAACGTGAGCCATGGCACGGGCAATCCCAGGTATGTTCTTCTTTATTCCATTTTAGGGCACATCCAAGATGAGGACAGCGTTTTTTGGATGGTGTAAGAAGATTTACCGTCGATTCCAGACCGTTCAGAAACAGCTGCGGATGCAGAATACTCCTGGATGGGGAGAATACTCTGGCATAGTCCGACGGTTTTTCTGAAATTAGGTCCCGCAGGAGATGTGCGGCAACCATGGCAGAGGTCATGCCCCATTTATTATAGCCGGTGGCAACATACAGGTTTGGTGTGTTCTTGGAATATGGCCCGATATACGGAATGCCGTCCAGTGTCATGCAGTCCTGGGTGGCCCAGTGGTATACTTCCTGTGCATTCGGATAGTGCTTTGCCGCAAATTCACGAAGCTCTGCATAATTACCACCTTGCTTTCCGGTACGGTGTCCGCCACCGCCAAGCAGTAACAGATTTTGGTGAGTACGGAAGGAAAGACCGGTAGCAGCGTCATCGACATACATCCCCGTTGGCTTAAGAGCATGGATTAGGGCAAGCACATAGGAGCGGTGCTGATACAGTTTCAAAAAATAACTTCCGTGTTTGTTAAGAAATGGGAAATGGGTGGTTACAATTATTTTATCGGCAAATATTTTTCCGTGATTGGTAACAGCCAAGGTTCCCGTTAATTCCTGGACTTTGGTATGTTCGTAAATGTGCAGTGGCTTTGCCAGTTCAGCCAGGAGCTTTAGCGGATGAAACTTTGCCTGATCCGGGAACGCAACAGCACCTGCGGTAGGGAAGGGCAGGGGAAGGTGTTCTGCTAATTTCGCCGGAAAACGAAGCATGCGAAGGGTATCCAACTCCCGTTCCAGCTTATCAGGTCTGGTTAGTGTATACACATAATTCGTTTCATTTACAAAATCACAGAGAAATTTTCCGGAGAGTTTCCGGTATTCCCATAAAGCTGCTTCATTGGCTTCCAAATATAATCCAGCAGTTTCGATACCGTATTTGCCGGCAATTTTATGATACATCAGTCCGTGCTGGGACGTGATTTTCGCGGTAGTATTTTTGGTAATACCATTTAAAATAGTGTCGGCTTCCACTAAAACGTAGTTTATTCCTGCCTCCTGCAAATAGTGGGCAGTCAGTATTCCGGTGATGCCGCCGCCAATAATCAGGACATCGGTTTTTAAATTTTTATTTAAGGATTCAAACGAAGGAAGCGTTACCGTTTCCGACCAAAGAGAATGCACACAAATCACCTCCATGATGATTAGTGTGCATGTTTTTGTACGTATTTATTATTGTAGAAAGAAATTTTTTATTTCATCTAAATGCACCAAAGCAGTTTCGCGGCCGATGTCATAGACAGCCTTTAAACGTTCCGGATGATGTTCGATGCGGCCGATAGGCAGTTTTTCCTTTGGGCTAAGAACAAAACAAGTTCCGTTTTGCTCTTCCGTGCGGATATATTCCAGTGTGGCATTGTAGTTTATGTGCCGCTGCTTCATGGTTTCCAAAAGCTTTGGATACTGTTTCAGTTTTAATTTCATCAGCGGAAGCAGCTTGTTCTCTTTTTTTACATAATCTCTTGGCTGAGTTAGGATGACAAGATTTTTGTTGTAGCCGATGCTTTGGAAAAATCTTAAGGGAATGGAATCGGAAATTCCACCGTCCAGCATTTGCCTGCCGCCCACTTCTACAATGTGGGAAACAAGTGGCATGGAAGCGGAAGCACGGACCCATTCCAAGCCTTCATGGTCAAATTTATCGCACTTATAGTAGACCGGTTCGCCGGTATTTACATCCGTAGTGACCATATAAAACTCCATCGGAGAAGCTTCATAGGTCTCGTTATCAAATAAGTCCAGCTGTTCCGGCAGAGTATGATAGCAGAATTCGGCCCCGTATAAATCCCCGGTTTTGAGTAATGACCGGAAGCTGCAATATCGCGGGTCGTTGCAGTATTTCATGTTGTAACGGATAGTACGTCCGATTTGCTTTGATTTGTAGTTACAGCCAAAGGTGGCACCGGCAGAAACGCCGATAACACCGTCAACTTCAATATTTTGTTCCATAAGGACATCCAGTACACCGGCGGTGAACATACCTCGCATGGCGCCGCCTTCTAACACAAGTCCGGTTTTCATGTTTGTTAATTCTCCTTAAGCTATATGCATTATTACGTTAATCTACTAAACTGAAGATAAGTATAGCACACAGATGGGCAAAATGTAACTCAATTTTTGTTGAGACAAAATTAATTTGATAGATATCTAAATAAATATTGACAAAGATGCAGGGTAATGGTATAGTAAAATCAATCTAATTAGATGAATATCAAATTAAAAATAAAGGAGAGAATGAAAATGAATGATTTTATGATGTATTTAAACAATTCCATAGAAGCTGCCAACAAAAAGGAGCAGGAGCTGATTGCCACGGAGCGTAAGGATGAGGCCAACTTACAAAAAATCAGGGCAAATATCTATGGTATCTGTCTGACAGTGGTTCAGGTGGTGGCGAAAGAAAAATGCGGTAAGGAGTTATGGGAAGATTACGTAGTGCGACTTGACAACATTGCAAAGAACTGGGTAAAATCCTATGAGAAAGCAAAGTTACATAACGATGTAGAAAAGATTCTTATTGAAGAAACAAAGTTTCAGGTATTAAATGAAGTAAAAGAAACGATACGGAAGTTATGAGAGAGAAGGTGAGAATATGCTAGAAGCAGATGCAATTAAATTGTTTAAATGTCTGGCAGATAAATCCAGACTGCAAATTTTAAAATCCTTGGTAAAAGAGGAAATGTATGTGGAGCGGTTGGCAGAGCGGCTTGACCTTACTCCGGCCACCATTTCCTTTCATTTAAAGAAACTGGAGGACGCCGGTGCGGTTACTTCCAGAAAAGAGCAGTACTATACCATGTACTCCATCCGCAAAGAAGTGTTCATGACCAATATTTTGGATATCATCAAAGAGGAATCTGACGAAGCGGATGAGCAGAAGCAGCGGGAAGAAGCATACCGCAAAAAGGTGATTTCCGCGTTCTTTGAATATGGTAAGTTAAAATCCATTCCGGCGCAGCGAAAGAAGGAACGTATTTGCCTTGAGAAAATTGCCAAGGTGTTTGAAGTGGGTAAAACCTACGAAGAAACCGAGGTAAACGAGAAGATAGAGGCTTTTTTTGAAGATTACTGTACCATCCGCCGAGACATGATTTCCGAAGGGATTATGAAGAGGGAAGGGACAAAATATACAAGAAAGCAGTAGTGATATTTGATTCATGGAAACAAATAATCATATTAGTGTTGACAGGAAAATAATATTGTGATATTCTAAATATGCTCCAATTGGAGCATATTGCGTTGCGAGGAGGTTTGTTATGGCAAACGAAACCTACAGTGAAAAGGTATCGGTCAACATTAATTCGTCCACCTTATCCAACATTGATTTGTTGGTGGATAATGGTTACTATTCCAACCGGAGCGATTTTATCAATCATGCCCTGCGCGTTGCCCTGCAACAGCAGCAAAGCACATTGGACCGCATTATCAGTAAAAAAGAGGCGGAATCAAACGAAATGTCGACTTGGTTTTTAGGCTTGTGCGGTATGAGCCGGGAAGAAGTGGAAAGAAGATATAACATTGGTCAGCAAACATTTATTACCGGTTACGGAATTCTGATTATTGATGAAGATTGTGACGAGGAAAAGTTGTTTGCTACAATTAAAAAAATCAACGTGAAGGGCAAGGTGTTCTGCTCCGATGCGGTGAAAAAACATTACGGATTAAAATAAAAGAAAGGAAACAAAGACATGGGTTTTTCAAAGTATCTTGATTCCAAAAGAGCTGAAATCAAGCAGCTTGTGGCGGAACTTAAGAAAAATTATCAGTATGTCAGTGTGCTGGGTGTGGATATTAAGGCTACGGATATTCAGGTAGACAGTAACACCTCCAACATTGACCCGGGTTCCGATATGGAATGCGGATTTGTTATCAAAATGAGTAATGGACGGGAGTTTTACGAGTATTCCCTGGATGATATTTCCGGAGATATTCCTGCACTGGCAAAGAATATTACAGAGTCTTTAAAACTGGAAGATTCTTTAAAGGCAAATACCATTGATGAGGTAATTCTTACCGATGAGCCTTTGGTAAAATCCTTTGTAAGAGAGGGCGATTTCGAGAAGTATACCGACAAGGAGCTTCTTGAGTTTTGTAAGGAAACCTGTAAGACTCTGGCGGGTAAATCGGAGCACATTTTAAATGCTATGGTGCGCCTTGGTAAAATGGAAGTATCCAAGTTGTTTATTTCCGAAAACCGGGAACTGGACCAGAATTATACCTGGGCAAGCGGAATTTTGGTTGCAATATATAACGAGAACGAAAAGACCATCCAGTCTTTTGAAAGTGAAGGCGACCCTACACTTGCGGCGGTGCTTGAGAAACTTCCGGGCAAGATGGACAAGCTTGTGAAAAAGGCTCATATGCTGACCTTGGCAAAACCAATCGAGCCGGGCATTTACGATGTGATTACAGCTCCGTCCATTACCGGATTAATTGCCCATGAAGCCTTTGGTCATGGCGTGGAAATGGACCAGTTTGTAAAGGACAGAGCGCTTGCTAAAAAGTACGTAGGTGATTATGTGGCATCCCCAATCTGCAACATGAGAGACGGCGCTGCATCTACTTTAAGCGTAGCTTCTTACTTCTTTGATGATGACGGCGTACTGGCGAGCGATACCCAGATTATTAAGGACGGTATTTTAGTTACCGGACTTTCCGATTTGGCATCTGCGACCCAGCTTGGAACCGCTCCAACCGGCAACGGCAGAAGAGAATCCACCCGCAGAAAAGCATACGCCAGAATGACCAATACCTTCTTTGAAAAGGGCACCGATAAGCTGGAAGATATGATAAAGAGCATTGACCACGGATATATGCTGTTTGAAACCAATAACGGTATGGAGGACCCAAAGAACTGGGCAATCCAGTGCGTGGCGGAATACGGCATCGAAATCGTTGACGGCAAGCTCACCGACAACTGGGTCTCCCCAGTGGTTATGAGCGGTTATGTGCCGGATTTATTAAAGTCAATCTCCATGGTTTCCGATGATTTTGAAATCAGCGGTTTAGGACATTGCGGAAAGGGCTATAAGGAGTGGGTTCGCGTCAGCGACGGCGGTCCGGCTCTGAAGGTTAAGGTGAAGTTAGGATGATAAAAATTATTGAGTGTTTAAAAAAGAATCAGCGGGTGGATGAGTACAAAATCAATTTGACTCAGAAAGAAAGCTACCAGCTTTTCTTTGTCAAGGGTAAGCTGGAAACCACCAGAAGAACCAACACCTGCGATAAAGAAGTAACGGTGTATGTAAAACACGGAGAGTTTAAGGGAGATTCCTCCTTTATCGTATATCCGTCCACTACCGAAGGGGAACTGGATAACTTAATTGAAACCGCAGTGGAAAAGGCCCTGCTTATCGAAAATCAGAGCTATGAGCTTCCGGAAGCGGGAGAAGGTGAGTATCAGGTAGAGAGCAATTTTTCCAACTATTCTTTAAACGAAATTGCAGGAATCGTTGCCAACACCGTATTTAAGGCAGAAGCAGAAGAGGGAACAGCGTTAAATTCCGTGGAAGTGTTTGTAAACCGTAATACCATTACGGTGGCAAACAGCCTCGGTGTCAATAAGACCCAGATAAAGTACAGTGCCATGGTAGAGGCTATTCCAACCTATAACGGCAAGGAAGAAAGCGTAGAACTGTATCAGCAGTATAATTTCAGTACTCTGGATGAAGCGGTAATTACTGCGGAAATCGAGGAAAAGCTTCGGGAAGTAAAGGCAAGATATGAGGCAAAGAAGCCGGAAAATGAAATTACAGGCAGTGTCATTTTAAACAAGCTGGAATTATCGGAGCTGTTTTCTACATTAGCGTATGATTTGGGTTACTACAGAGTATATGCAAAATCCAATGTATATAGTAAGGGCGATATGCTTCAGAAGGATTTAACCGGCGATGCTATTACCATCACTATGAAAGGCGAGGCAGAAGGTAACATTGCCAGTGCCAAGTTCGATGGCGACGGTATGAATTTGACCGACATTAAGATTATCGATGAAGGAAAGGTAATCAATTACTTTGGTTCCAACCGCTTTGGTCAGTACCTTGGAGAAAAGCCAACCGGTAGTCTCGGATGTCTTATTGTAGAACCGGGCACCGCCTGTCCTAAGTGTTTGTCTAAGGCACCATATTTGGAAGTAGTATCCATGTCCGGTTTGCAGGTAGATGCTTATAACGACTACATTGGCGGTGAGGTGCGTCTCGCATACTATAACGACGGCACAACCATTACTCCGGTTACCGGAATTTCCATTACAGGCAAGCTTAGCGAGGTACTTGGCAATATCCGCCTTGCAAAAGAAGTGGCAGTCCACGACAGATATATCGGCCCGAAAAAAGCAATATTGAGTGGAATGAAGATTTTTTAAGATAAGTTGAATGATGTGAGTTTAACTTGAGATACAATAAAAAGAGCTATGAACCGTATTTTAGGATTCATAGCTCTTTATTTTAGTTTTCGCCGGTGGCATTGTTGATACGCTCAATGAATTCTTTTAAAGCAGGATCATTATCCATGGCATTATCCAGTGGAATTACTACATTGTTTAATGCAAAATCCAGATAGGCCTCCTCTTGTCGGGCATTTCTCCTGAAAATATCTGCAGTATTGGAGGTGATTCCGTGGAAAATATACGGGTAATTATTATCATCAAAGGTGATTAAAAATTCGTCCATACCGACTGCGGGGGTAGAAATGTTGACGATTTTACAGTCGCTGACCAAATATACAAGATAGTCAAATTCTGTAACTTCTTCCGGTGCTTTATAGATTAAATACTTTAAATTGGTATAGCCTTCGATGTATTCGGTTTTTTTGCGTATATTTTCCATGTTTAAATAGGATGGGTCGGTAACCATGGAAGTAAGGAGTGCTTCGTCCACTGCCAATTTTGCATTCATGTAGCAACGGAGTAATTCTTTTATATACAGCTCGGAAACTGACTCAGAGCCACGGGATAGTACCAAAGCTTCTTTAACATTGGTGTTCTCGGATGTGGTATGAACGGAAACGGTTTCGCCTTCAACGGAAACCAAATATTCCTCCAAGGTAGGGATTGGAACATTACTGCCTTCGTAAGTGATGTCGTAGGTGACATAAACAAAGTAGGTAATATCTGCCAAGCCTTCTTTATAATAGCAGGTAATATTGTTGATTTCTTTTACCTGAAGTGCTTCATCTTTATAATAGTTGGTTAAATAGTCGGTAAGAACCGTAGTTAATCCGACACCGATATCGTCTGTGGCAGGCCGGATAGCAACGGCTGCATTTAGCTGAGCTAAAGACGGAGTTGGAGTTGGTGACGGAGTCGGTGTTGGGGTTGAAGTAGGAGTAGGAGTCGGTGTTGCAGTGTGCTCCGGTGCTTTGGTTGGAGCAGAGGTTGGTGCGTTTGCCTTTGCCGTAGGAGTTGGTGTAGGCAGTGCAACAGTTTGTTCCGCCGGTTCAGGTACATCAAAGGAAATTAAAGCAAGACCTAAAACCATGACAGAGGAAAATATGTATAACAGATTTTTTGTTCTTCTAATTTTCATTCAAAGCTCCTTAGATAAAAGAAGAGGTTGACTTGTTAAAAATAATTCCTTCAGCTAATGCTGAAGGAATTAGCGTTGCTGACTGGAATTGAACCAGCGGCCCCTTGCTTCGGAGGCAAGTGCTCTATCCCCTGAGCTACAGCAACATGCTGATATATTATAACCTATCTGAAACAGAATTTCAAGAACCAGTCTTTACAAATCACAAATTTTTCATTATTATTAAAACAATGAAAGAGAAAGCTCTTATGGAGGAGTATATGGCAGAAAAAAGAAAAAAATTCGAGGTTCCGGAGCAAAAAGAAAATGGCGTCCGTATCAATAAATATTTAGGTGATGCGGGAGTGTGCTCCAGAAGAGAAGCAGATAAATATATTGAACAGGGAAAAGTAACCATTGACGGAAAAGTGGCGGAAATGGGCAGCCGTGTATTTCCGGGACAGAAGGTTACTTTTAACGGAAGGGAATTAAAAAAGCAGGAAGAGCAGGTGCTCATTGCTTTTTACAAGCCTGTGGGAATTGTTTGCACCACGGATACCAGAGAACCGGATAATGTCATTGATTTTTTGAATTACGGAAAGAGAATTTATCCAATCGGCCGTTTGGATAAGGATTCGGAAGGTTTATTACTTCTGACCAATGACGGAGATATCGTGAATAAAATTCTGCGTGCGGGAAATCATCATGAAAAAGAATATTTAGTAACAGTAAACAAGCCGATTACTCCGGAATTCTTAAAGGGGATGGCTGGCGGGGTTCCGATTTTAGATACGGTTACCAAGCCGTGTAAAATTGAACCGACCGGCAAGTGCAGCTTTAAAATTATTTTGACACAAGGATTGAACCGTCAAATCCGTCGCATGTGCGAATACTTTGATTATCGCGTACTTTCGCTAAAGAGAGTGCGTATTATGCATATCCAATTAGGACATTTAAAGCCGGGAACTTACCGGAATTTATCGGCCGGGGAATTGGAACGGCTTCAGAATGTATTAAAAAATTCCTCCGGACTTCCGGCGGCAGTGGAAAAGCAGAGGAAGCGGGAGCAGCAGGCGAAGGCAGCAAACAGTAAAGAGGTACAAAGTAATGGAAAAAAGACAGAGAATCGAAGAACTGGTAGAACTGTTAAATAAAGCAAACTATGCCTACGAGCAGGAAAACAGGGAAATTATGAGTAATTTCGAATACGATGCCCTGTATGATGAGCTAAAGGCCTTGGAGGAAGAAACCGGATTTGTCATGGCTCAGAGCCCTACGGTAAACGCCGGTTATGAGGTTCTTTCCGAGCTTCCGAAGGAACGTCACGTAGCACCGATGCTTTCCTTGGACAAGACCAAGGATGTGGATGCTTTGGCAGCATTTCTCGGGGATAAAGAAGGTATTCTTTCCTGGAAAATGGACGGTCTTACCAACGTAATCACCTATGAAAACGGAGAGCTTGTAAAAGCATTAACCCGTGGTAACGGTGAAATTGGTGAGAATATTACAAATAACGCTAAAGTATATAAAAATATACCGGTAAAAATTCCGTATAAAGGTCAGTTGGTACTCCGGGGAGAATCTATCATTACTTATTCGGAATTTGAGCGCATCAATGCGGAAATTGAGGATGTGACTGCCAAGTATAAGAATCCGAGAAACCTTTGCAGCGGCAGTGTGCGTCAGCTGAATAATAAAATTACCGCAGAACGGAATGTTTTGTTTTATGTATATTCCCTGATTTCTGTTGGGGAAGATATGGTGTTTGCAACCCGCAGTGAACAGCTGGAATGGATAAAATCCCTTGGCTTTACCTGTGTGGAACAAAGAAAAGTAACAGCGGATACGGTTCACGACGCAGTGCGCTATTTTGCCGGGCAGGTAGCAAACAATGATTTTCCGTCCGATGGTTTAGTACTTTGTTTTGATGATGTTGCATATTCCAAGAGTCTTGGCAGAACCGCAAAGTTTCCAAGGGACTCCATTGCATTTAAGTGGAAGGATGAAACCGCCAAAACAAAGCTGGTTGAAATTGAATGGAGCGCATCCCGAACCGGACTCATCAATCCGGTGGCAATTTTTGAACCGGTGGAGCTGGAGGGTACCACAGTTTCCAGGGCAAGCATCCACAATGTCAGCATTATGGAGAGCTTAGAGCTCGGTCTTGGCGATGAAATCGAAGTATATAAAGCCAATATGATAATCCCCCAAATTGCGGTAAACCACACCAAGAGCGGTACGGCAAAGCCGCCGTGTGAATGTCCGGTGTGCGGAAAGGAAACGAAGGTTTCCACGGAAGGCGATGTGAAGGTATTATATTGCATGAATCCAGATTGTCTGGCAAAAAAGATTAAGTCCTTCAGTTTGTTTGTCAGCCGGGATGCCATGAATATGGAAGGCCTTTCAGAAGCAACCATGGAAAAATGGATCAACGAAGGCTTTTTAACGGAGCCTGCAGATTTGTTTCAGCTGGCTAAACATAAGGATGCCATTGTGAACATGGAAGGTTTTGGTGAAAAGTCCTATGAGAACCTAACCGCCTCCATAGAAAAAGCAAGAACCACCACTGCGGAACGTCTGCTCTATGCCATCGGTATTCCAAACATCGGTGTGGCTACGGCAAAACTGATTACCAAGGCGTTTGACGGTGATATGGAAAAAATCCGTCATGCCGAAGTGGCTGAATTAACCGAAATCAGCGGTATAGGCGAAGTGATGGCTAAAGGTTATGCAGATTACTTTGCAAAAGAGGAAAACCAGCAGCAGTTAGACCATATTCTGGCGGAAGTCAAACTGGAAAAGACGGAGAGTACGGCAGAAGCTACCTTAGAGGGTAAAACCTTTGTGGTAACCGGCAGCGTATTTCAGTTTAAAAATCGGAATGAGTTAAAAGCATATATTGAGGAACGGGGCGGGAAGGTGGCCGGAAGCGTCAGCAAAAATACAGACTATCTTATTAACAATGACAATATGTCTTCCTCGTCCAAGAACAAAACAGCCAAAGAATTGGGCATTCCGATTATTACGGAAGAAGAATTCCTTGCCATGGTGGAATAAATATGGTAATTTATGAAAAAGAAACAGTAAGCGAAAGGAACTAACTAAATGCCAATCAGAGTACAAAACGATTTACCTGCTAAAAAAATACTGGAAGATGAAAATATCTTTATGATGGACGAAAACCGGTCTTTAAGCCAGGATATTCGTCCGTTAAAGATTGCAATTTTAAATTTGATGCCGTTAAAGGAAGACACCGAAGTGCAGCTGATGCGTTCTTTATCCAACACACCGCTGCAGTTGGATGTTACTTTCCTGACTACCGTAACCTATGTAGGTAAGAATACGGCCACCAGCCATCTGGATACCTTCTATTTAACTTATGAGGATGTAAAGGACCAGAAATTTGACGGCCTGATTATTACCGGTGCACCGGTGGAAACCATGGAATTTGAGGATGTGGCTTATTGGGAAGAGTTAAAGCAGATTATGGATTGGTCTGAAACTAATGTAACTTCTACGCTGCATATCTGCTGGGGTGCCCAGGCAGGCTTACATCATCATTACGGTGTGCGTAAATTGGATTTAGATAAGAAGTTGTCCGGTGTATACCGCCACGAAGTCCATTTCAGAAGAGAACCGCTGGTACGCGGCTTTGATGATGTATTTTATGCACCGCATTCCCGCTACACCGAAATGTCCAAAGAAGATATTCTTGCAAATGAAAAGTTAAAGGTTCTGGCAGATTCCGCAGAAGCAGGCATTTTCCTTGTGCTGGCGGAAGAGGGTAAGAATATATTTGTTCTCGGTCACCCGGAGTATGACCGTGTGACATTAGATAAAGAATACAAACGTGATGTAAACAAGGGCATTAATCCAGAGCTTCCGGTAAATTATTATCCAAACAACAATAGCGAAGAAAAGCCGCTGTTGCTGTGGAGAGCCCATGCAAATACTTTGTATACCAACTGGGTAAATTATTACGTATATCAGAAAACACCGTACGAGTGGTAAATAAGGAGAAGCCGTTACGAACGAAAGGAGTTTCGTAACGGCTTCTATTTATTTCGTAAAATCGCACAAAAAAGTTAACGAAAATTACGAAAATTATGTTTCGCTAGTTATTGACATAAATATAGGAAAATGTTACTATGTTAATTAGTATAATTATAAGTGTATCTAGAAATATATGTTTTATCGTGGTAAATCGATAAAGTGAAACGGCGCAGATAAAGTTATAATGGAGGGACGAATAATGAAAAAGAAAGTGAACGACATTTTAAAGGGTGTTGCCGGTGCTGGTATTGCACTGGGAGGTGCAGCTGCATTCGGGGAACTGGATGTTTTGTATGCTGCAGAAATCGAGCAGTCTGATGTTGAACAGGATGAATTGGAATCTGAATTGGATGAGTATGCCCATGGCACAGAATACGGAACGGAAAGTGTAATTGATTACGCTTCCCAAAGTGGAAGTGCAAAGGAGAGTACCGTCCTTTCCCAAAGCACAAGTACATATGAAAGCAATAGTGCAGTAAAGAGTGATAAAGAATCCTTAACTGACAGTTCTGCAGATAGTACAATTGCGTTCGCAAGTACACTTACGTCCCAAAGTGTAAGTACAGCAGATAGTACAACTATGTCTCAAAATGACAGTACATCGTTATCTAAGGTGGATGCGGATAGTGAAAGTGCGTCCGACAGCACGGTGGAATCCACAAAAACAGTAACTTCCGAAAGTAACAGTGCATCCGACAGCACGGTGGAATCCACAAATACAGTAACTTCCGAAAGTGACAGTG
>JAGAQI010000123.1 GCA_017622795.1 Lachnospiraceae bacterium | reverse complement strand
TCCAGAAGCTTTTCTTCCTTGTCTGCATCAGACAGGTACTTTAGCAGTACCAGAGTGTTCTTGTCTTTATTGTTTTCATCCAGCAGTTTGTCCAAACCTCCCACCGCCTGCTTCACGCTGGTAAACTCGCCCTTGCTCATACCTTTTTCCTTCAGGTCAATGAACTGGAACTTTATGCCCCGCTCCTTAAAATAGCGGTCAGCTTTCTTTGTGTCAAAGCACTTTTTTGTGCCGAAAATTTGAATATTCATATAAATTCAATTCATCCTTTTTTCTTATTCTACCTTGAAATACCAGGTTTTTGATGTGGAACGTTGCTCTGTGGTCGGGTTACCGGTTAAAATATCCGCTGCTTTCACAGTATAGATACAGGTAGCCGTTACTTTGCCCGTTCCTTTCTTCATGGCTGTTACTTTACAGGACCTGCCGGTACCATCCGCATAAATTCCGTCTCCGCCGGAGATACTCCAGCTGTAAACCTCGGACAATGCACCAAATGTACTTGGATTATAAGTAATGGTATAAGTTTCTCCTACGGATAAAACAATCGCGTTTTCAGCATCATTCTCTGCTTCTTCCACATTTAAGCCAACCGCACACAGCACCTCAATTTCAGACGGTGTGCCCTTGGTTTTTGCATAAATGTAATAAACCGCTTCCACGCCTTCTTCGTAATGCATTACCCGGACGGTTACTTCCTCAAATTCATTCTTTGAAGTTACCAACGGACCGGTAAACTTATTATCTACCGTCATTTCAAAGATTGGCTGGTCGCCCCATTTATAGTAATAAACATCCTTATCATCATTATAATACTTTTCGCGTTTTAAATCCTGGTACTGATACAAATCACCGGCCATGGTATAATCCTGGAGAACTCCGAAACAAATGGCTTCGTTGCGGTAATAATCTTCTACCCATATCCATTCCCGGCCATTTTTTATTTCACTTTTGGCCGTACAAACATCTTTCTTTCCGTCCCGTATGATAGTGGCCTTATTCATGGAGGCAGAAAGTCTTCCGTCTGTTGTAGTGTATACGCCGTCTGCCGAACGGTACAAGCCTGCTCCTGCAGACGGTCCATTGACAATCACTTTTTCTACCGAACCGTCTTTACGAAGGCCTAAATCATATTGGGTCAGGTCGGAGGAATAGTTAAAGGTATAATCTCCCTTATAAGTAGAAATACACAAATGACAGATGGTAGAACTTTCATACTGCATTTCTACTTTTCCTGCATCCGGTACATAATCACAATTTAATGCCCAGGAAGCAAACGGGTCGCTTTGATACTGGAAAAAATATTCATCCACTAAAGTAAATCCGTTCTGCAACAGCATTTCTATGTAAGCATCCACGGTTGCCTGACTTGCCTGATAATCCAGATACTGCACACTGCTGTCAGACTGCTCCGCGTCCGCTGATACAACCGCACCCATTCCCCAGGAAGCAAAATCCTGGAACGCATTCTTTGGTGGCTGTACTGCTGTTGCTACATCTATTTCCGGTGCCACCAAATCTTTCGCTGCAGCCTTGGTCGGAACCGGCGTTGGTGTCTTGGTTGGCTTCGGCGTTGATGTCGCCTTTGGTTTTGCCGTAGGCATTGGTGTAGCAGTAGCCTTCGGTTTTGAAGTAGGTTTTGGTGTTGTCGTTGACTTTGGCTTAATAATGGACGCCGGAGGTGTTGTTGGTTCAACTATCGGTGCGTTCGAAGCTTTCTGTGTTGGTGCAGGGGTTGATGTTGGCTTAGCTTGCGGCTTTAGGTTATCGGGTACCTCCGAAGTCGCGGTTGGTGTAGGAGTATTCTCCCCTGCCGCTTCACTTACATAAGGAGGTGCATCAATAAATTCACAGTTTTGGTAGCCATGAATATCGATTGATACTTCGTATTTTTCATAATACATATCATACTGATATGAAATACCTACATCGAACAATCCTGTATTGCTTAGAGAATACTCATGCCAAAAAAACTTATCCTCATCAACACGCCACTCTACAGAGCGCCATCCTTCCGTATTATCTAACGTGTTATCATATACCTCTAAGTCCGGATTCAATATTTCCACACAGTCTACATATTTCAGTACATTCTCAAAGAAATCCGTTTCTGCTTCAAACTCCAGCTCTACCCAGCTTCTTCCCGGTGCTGATCTAAATATAACATAGTCGGTACACTCTCCGAAAAACATCTCAGGATTAATAAGGTAAAATAACGTTCTATTCTCCAAATACACAAAAAAACCGCCTACTACTACCGCAAGCATAACAAATACACCTGCAATAATACCCAGCAGTTTTTTCTTAGACTTTTTATTTTCCTTTTTCAGTTTTTTTACCGGTAAGTTAACCTCTGTTCCGCAATTACTGCAGAACTTGGCATTATCCGGTAATTTCATTCCACATTCCTGACAATACATCAAAAAAAACTCCTCTTTGGTTCTTTTGATACTATTATAAAGCACACAAAAAATGTTTGTCAATAAATAGGGAATTATCTGTTTACTGGAAATCATACCTTGTAATACTACAGTTTTCCACACCAAACTCCGCATATTCCGCATTGGTCATTTCGTAAAAGTAGGATTGGATGACTCTGGCGATACCGTTATGCGCCACCAGAATATAGGTCTTTTCTTCCGACTCTGCCTTGACATCATCCAAAAGATTGTAAATGCGCTGCGCTAAATGCAGCATGCTTTCACCGCCCTCGTAACGGCACACAAACTGCTTCTTTGCTTCCTTAAATTCTACCCCGTCTCTGGCAGTACCTTCATACTTACCAAAGTTCTGCTCCCTGAGACGTTCCTCCACCTGCATTGGAATGCCTGTCATTTCCGAAATATGACGGGCAGTTTCCGCCGCCCGCACCAGCGGAGAATACAAAATCATATCCGCAGAAAGTCCCTGCTCAATAAACTTTTTTCCTGTTTCGATGGCCTGCTCATGACCTTTTTCCGTAAGGGCTATGTCTGTTGCACCACAAATTTTATTTTCTACATTCCAGGCGCTTTGGCCGTGACGGATGAAGTAAAAGTGTCCCATGATGTTCTCCTCTCCTTGTTTTTCCTTTTACCGATTAGACGCAAAAAAATGATAGAAAAGGTTTCATTTTGCTGTAATTATTCTTCTGTAATCAGCGATGTCAAATAATCTTGTAAGTTAATATCATTTACAATGGTATATTGATTATCAGCACAATCTATACGATCTCCACCAAGAACAACTGAAATGATTTCAATTTTACCTCCATCCTCATTTATAAAGTGCAACTCATAGCTTACATCATATGGTTTACAATAACTCTTATATTTTTTTAATTTCAGTTCAGAGAATACATCACAAATTTCCTCTACAGTTCCTGCATCTGAAATCATATAATCTTTATAAGTGTCACCTGTTATGCTTGAAAACACTCTGATTTTTATTTCTTTCGTTTGCGACAAATCGCCGATAATACTGCGCTTATATATTAAAAACAGAATTACTCCCACAAAAACAACCAATAAAAATACAATTATCCATTTTTTTGCAGTAATCCTCTTCTTTTCCATATGTTTTTACTCCTCTGCTACAACCCGTTCTTCATTCTCCAGACTTTCACTAAACACATCCACAACCCGGTCCTTTTCCTTAAGCCCCCTTGTGACCTTCACATAGTCCCCGGTTTCTCCGGCCGTTTCCACGCCTTTTAAACGCACCACCTCATAACTTCCATAAGGCACTTCCACGGTTTCCAGTACATATATCATATTATACTGCACCGCTTCTTTGGGAATCAAGAGAAAAGTTTCTTCCGTGATTATCCGATGCTCTTCTCCGTTCTTTTCCCAGGTTTTTGTGACCTTTTCCTGATGAGGTTTCGGATTTACCACCGTCACATGCTCACGGAACATGCAATCTATTTTTTGATGAAACAACGTGCCCAACAACAGCAGTCCAAAGAACAATGCTGTCAGCAGGCATAAAACTTTTTTCCTCATTACACATCTCCATTCAGCCTTTTCTACGCCTTTAAATGTCCCAGTCCCTCCGTCAGCTCTTCCTCATAGAAACCGTACAAAAGAAGCATTGGTATCATACAGAGAATGCCCACAGCAAAAATCAGGTGACTGTTGGCGGATGTCAGGCTTTCTGCCAGCACAGACAGCGGCTTTAAGGTTTCCTTTTTTACAAAGTACAGCGGCTGCTCCACCATGTTGAAGCCTTCCGCAAACATAAACACAAACACTGCCGCAATGCAGGCCCGCATCTGGGGAAGTATTACCGAGCACAATATCCGGAATACCGAACCGGTTTCCAGTCTTGCCGCCTCAAAACCCTCGTATGGCACGGAATCCATGTACTGATACATGAGATAAATGGCGAAGGGCGAAGCCAGCATCGGAAGTATCAGTGCTTCCGTTTTGTCAAGCAGGGACAAATCCCGAAGGCCGATATAATTTGGCAGCAGTGTGGTCTGTAATGGCATCATCATCAGAAGCAACAGCACAAAAAGGATGCCCTTCACATGTTTTATCCGCCCAAATTTTAAGCCCACTGCCGCAAGCACCGCTACAACAACGGAACCGATGCCAATGGCTGCTGCGATTCCTAAAGAGAACCAGAACTTCGGATAAAACCAGAACTCCTCCACCAAAACCGAGAAAAAATCCGCCAAAGTCGCTTTGGTAACGGTAAGCACCACCGGCAGCAACAGACAGACGGCGATAACAAGCTGAAATATATGTATTAAAATTTTTCCAAAGAATTTCGCCATTTGGATGCTCTCCTTCCTGCCGTATCGTTACTCTGCGCCGTTCTTCCTTCCACTGCACAACGCCACAAAGCCCGCCAGCAGCAGCGTAATCATCACGGATGACGCCGCCATGGACTGGTAATTCAGTTTCAAAAACTGGTTGTTCATGTAATATTGCAACGTATAACTGTAATCCGGCGGATAGTTTGCACCGTAGTACAGGTAGCTTTCCCTGAAGGTACGGAAGCAGTACACCACACCCAAAATCATCGTAAACTGAATCGGTTTTGCACAAACCGGCAGCGTGATATACGCATGCATGGTCAGCGGTCCTGCCCCGTCCATGCGGGCTGCCTCGTAAATTTCCGGTTCCACCGAAGAAAAGGCCGCCACAAGAATTACCACGCCCATGCCGATGTATTTCCATAGGAAAATGCTGTAAATAGGAAGCTCCGATTCCACCTTCTCAAACACCAGAAGAAAGGCCGCCACTACGCTGACCGAAGGCAGAAACAGCGGTAAAATCGACAATTTCCGCACAAAACGCCCCATCCGTCCCGCATATAAACTGAGCAGGGAAATTAAGATTGCCAACAACAGAAACAGCGGTACGCAGATTGCAATCAGCTTTAATGTATTAAAACATGCCAGCTGGAAATATTGATTTGTCAGCACGTTTTTGTAATTCCGAAGCCAGACAAATTCCTTCTGGTACTGCCCCTTCAAAACGGAATAATAAAGCACCTTTAGAAAGGGCAGAAAGTAAAACAGAAGAAGTCCTGCCGCTGCCGGTAAAATACATAATTTTAACTTGGTAAAGAATTTTAGTTTCATGTAATTGCACCTTATTCCCCGTAATACATATTCACCACACGGTTCAGTTCCTTTATCACTTCTTCTGCATCTGTCACCTGACCTGCCGCATACAAATAATAGCTGGTAAACAGCCCATCCGGCCATCCAAACACCATCTCACCCTTACGGAACAGTTCACAGACATCCCGCATCACAACATCCTGTGCATAACGCTCTGTGTTGGAAGACAAGAACGTGGCAGGATTGGCAATATAAAGCTCGGACATTACTTTCACAAAGTTAAGCAGTTCTTCCTTGTTCTCTGAATTTGGATTCAACACCAGAAACTGACTGCTTACCTGCACAGTTTCCTCCTCGCCAAACATACCGGGCACGATACACACACGAATTCCTTCCGCCCCTAAATATTTCTCAAAGCTCCAGGTATCACGTGCACCGGTTTCATCCAGAAACACCCTTGCTGCACCGCGCCTTTTTCGGGATGCCTCCCGTTCCGCACCGGAAAGTGATTCCTCTTCTTCCAGACGTTCTACTCTTCCAAAATTTATATAAGAATTCCGGTAAAAGGCATCGCTATAATCCTCATTTACATTTCGTTCACTATATAGGAAATTAAGAATTTCCCGAAATTCCTTCGTATCAAAATTGATGGTATCCTCATTGCGGTACTTCCATAAATAATTCTGCAACAAGGTTCCCTGCATCGGCTGCAAGTTATACCAGCCGAATTCGCCGTTTGCATGAAGCACCTTAGCCGCCTCGCATAAGTCCGGCATGGTTTTGATATTTTCTATGGACAGCCCATACTTATTCAGATTCTGTTCATTGTAAACTAAACCGCCGGCATATGCCTCCAATGGCAGCATCCAGATATCCCCGTTATAGGTGGCCCCCTGCTTTACACATGGCCAGCACTCCGCCCAGTAGGTTTCAATAACCTCCGCCGGAATCGGCAAATAAGCCATGGCATCCCGAAGCGCCGTCGCCTCCGCCATGTCGGTATTCATAATCACAAAGTCATAATCCTTGTCCTCTGCCAACACCTTTAACGCCAGCTCCTCCCAGTCGATGACCTCTAAATCAATGTTATAGCCTGCCCACTCTGTAGTAGAAAGTTCACTGGTAACATAGCCCTTTAACGGTTCGTTCCAGGTTACGTAGGCTTCCGTGTCAAAATGATAAACCTTATCCGTATCGCCCTCCGGAACATACAGCCTTCCCCCGGCTATCTGCGGATTTGCCGGGGTGACATATACCGGCTGTGCCGTAAACCGGGACACCTTCTTTGGTTCCCTCGGATGAAAACAAACATACTGTGCACTGTACAGCATGCCATACATCAGGTCCGTTTTATCATCATACACCAAATCCGACAGCTCGTAGGTGAAATTGCTGGCATATTCTTCGGACAATTTTCCCGTATCCGCATGATACTCCTGAAAATAATAGGAACCGTCCTCATCCTGCACATTCAGCCAATACAAATCTCCCGAACCATGAGTCATATTTTTCATTCGTTCTACCGGAACCGTCTCCAGCACAGCGGTATCAAGATGATATACAAAAAACTGCTTTCCGGCTTCCGTAAAACAAGGCATCATCAGGGTATGTTCCCCCGCCGCCATCTGAAGCACCGTATGAAAACCATCCAGCGTAGCCACCAGACGGCTCTCTCCCGTGGTAACATTAAGTTCCAGCAAAGAACTTTTCAAACCACGAAAGAAATATAACGTATCTCCATACATACATAGAGCAGAGAAATTTAACGCACTAAGCGGCGGTTCTTCTCCATAATACCCATAGGTTTCCGGTGCTTCCACATCTGCCGTTATCAAAAACTGCGCCACAGGCGTCCCATCCATAGCACACTTATAAATGGTGGAATCACCGTTGGCTGCATAGTAGTAAAACTCTCCTGCTTCATCCACACAAAAGGAGGACAACCCGGGAATGGAAAGTTCTGTGATTGTTTTGTCTTTTTGTTCTATCACTTCCTCCTGTGGCTTGTTACAGCCGACAAACAGCAGGAAAAACACCAAAAATACTACCAGTCTTTTATAGTTCATTCGTTGCCACCTCCGTAAGTTCTTTATTGTTCATGCAGAATATTTAAGTTTTATTACAAGGATTAGTAAATTTGTCCGGTTTCGCCGATTTCTAAGTCATAATAAAACAAAGTATATTTAGATTTTCCGTCTATATATATTTTATCCTCCGCATAAATTGCCTTTGGTGTCAGGAAGATATTATAAATTCCATTGCTTGCTTCCGTTGGAATCCAAAAAAGTTCCGGTTCTTTCATGGTCTCATTCCACCGATAAAAGAAAGTATACATTTTATCTGACTTAAGTTCTTCTCCGTTCCACATACGACCACTCTGATTGTTATATCCATCTCTGGAAAAATAAATGGTTTCTCCATCACTTACCACTGTCTGGTCCGCATAAAGTCCTAATTCATACTCCCGATTAGTCTTCAAATTCCAGACACGGAATTTTGTTGATAAATCCCGTGCATTGCCTGCATCTGACATGCATAAATAATTTCCTGCCAGAAGAGGAAATATTCCACGTTGTTTTAATACTTTCGTGCTTTCTCCATCGAACACTAAAAGATATCCCTTCCACCGTAGTTTAAAATTCGCAATATGACTAATTCCATACTCTGTGCTATATGAAGGAAAATCACTATATAAAAAAGTATCATCAATTATCACTTCATTCTTTCCGTCTAAATCCATAACAGAAAGTCCATTCCAACTCAAATGTATTTTTTCATCTTTAATCACAAATGGACCGGAATGTTCCTCTGCTACCTGCTCTATTTCTCCGGTTTCCACATGCACCCTCATAATGGCAGTATGTTCTGTATTATAATATAACCATTCTCCACTTAACTGTAACATGCTGGGAAACTTATCATTTGTCTGACAAATCAGTCGTTTATTTTCTCCATTATAATCACTCACATAGATGGCATTTTCATTTTGGTCAACATAATACAAATTTCCTTCCTCATCATAGGTCACATACCCATAATTCATCAAATTGGAATTACGGATGGAATCCTCTTTGTCTACAAAACCGTTAAGCTCTGAAATATCCATCCGTTCCAAACCGTTTATGTACCTCTGCGCAAGCACATCTGCCGTTGGCGTTGGTGTTGCCGCCGGTGTGTTCGTCGGCGTAGGAAGCGGCGTTTCTGTTGGAGCAACTGTCTCGGTTGGTGTTGGTGTCATATTTGACGTTTCGCTATTATCCTTTGTAGTACAGGCACATAACAGCGCAAGTGTCAAAGCACTAATATACAATAATTTCTTTTTCATAGACTTCCTCCTCCGTCTACAGGCATGGTTTATTCCTAGTAAATCACCCCGGTTTCGCCGGTTTCTAAATCATAGTACAAACAGTGATACACCCACTTGCCCTCCTCTTTCATCTGAGGCATAGCATACAAAGCCTTTGGCGTAATGTACATCTCATAAAAATTGTCCGAATCGATACACCAGATTTCTTCCGTGGTTTCACCATTCCACTTAAAAATAACAGCGTCCCGCTCAGGCGCAGCTTCACCTTCTTTTATTGTTGTGTCTTTATACATCATTTTTTTATAATAAAAATTCTTTCCGTCACTCACTATCGTCTGATCCGTCCGTGAATTTATCACGAAGCGTTCCTTTGTTTCCAGGTTCCAAACATAGCGCACCTCTGCATTTTCTGCGTCCACTATACTGAAATAGTTTCCGGCCAACAACGGAAGATATCCTTTTTGCTTTAGAAGCATCAGTTTTTCTCCATCCACTTTTACGATATAGTCCTTATGTTTTTTGGTCGTCTGGTTTTCCCTGCTTACTGCTTCCATCATCCAATAGCCATCACCCTTTGTAAAAAAACCGGTGTAAAACCCTGAAGTATCCTGTACCAGCTTACAATCCTTTCCGTCCAAATCCGAGGAAGAAAAGCCTCCATTTTCCCTATCCTCCCAGTACAATTTGCCATCCTCCAGCCGGAAATGTCCGGAATATTCCTCACAAATTTGTTCTACTTCTCCTGTTTCTATATGTACTCTCATAATAGCGGTGTACTGGGTACCATAATAAAGCCAGTCCCCTTCCAACCGCATCCAGCCCCAGGCATCACTGCCTTCGAAAATCAGCCGTTTATTTTCCCCCTTATAATCACTGGCATAAATAGAATTGGTATTCCGGTCTACATAGTAAATGTTTTTCTCCGCATCATAGGTCAGATATCCATAATTTAGAAAGTTGGAATTCCGCCGGGAGGTTTCCGCATCCACAGAACCACGAAGTTCTGTCCAGTCCACGGTTTCCAGGGAATTTATGTAGTTCTCCGCTCTTTGGTATGCCTGTTGATACTCTAACTGCTTCATCTCCAACGGCGACGGCGTACCGGTTGGCGCCGGGGTGTTTGTGACTTCCCTCCACTCCAGCGGAGTTGGGGATAATGTATCATTCCCAGTATCTGTTGTATTACATGCACATACCATTGCTAATGACAGCATACCTATGCATAATATTTTCTTCTTCATAAATGTCCTCCGTTTTCTTATGTGTTTTCCCTGGCACCGCTTCCCACAAACTAGTATATCTTCCCGGTTTCGCCGGTTTCCAAATCATAATACCAAAGCTCATACAGCCAGTCTCCGCCGGCACTGTCCAATATCCAATACAGCATATTTGGTGTCAGAAATTTATTTCGTGCATACAATTTTGATTCCATACAAAACAATTCTGTTTTTTCAGCACCGTCAAATCGATACATTATTTTTTTCTCATCCATTCCGGCACAGGCATATAAATAAATTCCGTCACTGACACAATTATCATCATGAAAATTTAGTTCGGTTTCTGTGTCTCTTTCCAAATCCCAAATCTTTTGTCTGCCGGAGCCAAAACAAATCCACTTTCCGGCAAGTAACGGTTCTCTGATTCCTTTTTCGATATAACACGGTATGTTTTTTGTTTCCTCAAAGGTGAGCAGATGTCCCTCCATCATAAATGCATAGTCATCCTTGTTGTAAGCATTTCCCAGCCAAAGTCCGTTTTCTGCCACCTGCAGACAATGCAGCATCAGCTCCTGTTTATGTAACAATGTTGGATTACCTCCATCCGGTTCTGCTACATAAAATCCGTCAAACCCGTTAATATAAAGCTTTTCCTGCCAGATAAGAAATGCTTCGCAGGACTGCCCCCACACTATTTCTGCCTCATGAGTTTCCAAGTGGATACGTTTTATGTAGTTATCCCCGGTGCTTAAGTAATATAGCCACTCACCTGCAATTTGCAGGTTTTTTCCACTGTCTGAGGTTAGCTGCCACCGGTTTTTTCCGTATCGGTCAGCAACAAAAATTCCACCGATATTTCTGTCTGCAAAATAAATGGTACCAGCCCCATCATAGGTCAGATAACCGAAATTATGGAGCACATTGGAATTCAGCAAAGAAGCTTCTTTTCCCGCATACAGCGAAAGCTCTGCCAGTTCCATCTGTTCACCTGATTCCATTGCTTCTATAATCTGCGCCCGCTTAGTTAAAATCCTGTCTTCCTTTTCAGGGTCTCCCTGCCCTGTAGCAGATGTCCATTGCTCCGGTATCGGAGTTGCCGTAACACACTCTTTGGGACTGTTTTCCTGCTCCTTTCCTTCCCCGCAGCCACCGAGTAAGCCTAAGAAAGCGAACAGTATAATTACAGTTGTAATTCTTTTCATTTGTTTCCTCCAAACTCTTCTACTGACTGATATGGTAACCTTCTTCCATGGTTCCTGTCAGGGTATAGCGGTATGTGTATCCAAACTGCGCCGGAAGATTTACATGCTCTACGCATTCTCTGTAGCGTCCATCCTTATCCCGGATGCCAATACGGAACATCAAATCTTTCGATTCGGACCAGTTGCCGTCAAAATCCTCCGGTAAAAATTCAAACCCGAAAACCTCTCCCTTGTCCAGTTTGCTTCCATTGGCATTGGATACCACCTGATTGCTGTACAATTCACCATTCATGTAGCAATACAGCGATATCATAGAAAGCTCATCCTCCGTCAGGTTCGCCAGCTCAATACCTATTTTCTTTGTTGGAATCCACTGGCTGTAGTCCATGACATAAGCAGTATCAATTAACTCCGCCTTTTCCATAAGCAGCTGAAGCTTTCTTACATTCTTTCCTACCGCCTTAATGTCTTCTCCGGCAAACGAACTTGCCATATCCGTTGTGATGGTCCGATATGCCGGATATCCTCCCCAGCTGTATTCGTAGGTTACTTCTCCAAGATTGTCGATGACTGCCATCAATACATAGGCATAGCCATCCATCGCATCTATTTTTTCAATAACACCATCATAAGAATCCCCACTGACCTTCCAATCCAGTAAAAACTTCCAGCCGTAAGGCTCTGCTGTGGTTTGAAGTTCATTGGTAAAGCTTCCAAGGGTTGTACTCATATTTAAAGCATTTGCGGTTTTATTATTTGCCGGCATATCACCCACATACAAATGGGCTGTCTGATAAACCGCAGAAGTAATGGCAGAAATATTTTTTCCGTCTGCCCAGAGAATCCGGTCTCCCAAGCGAACCTCCATAATAGGCGCATCCGCAATATAGGTTTGTTCCATACTGTTTTCATAAAAAGGGTTTGCTCTCACGCTTTTAAAGGAAATGGTGACAATGCCGCCCTCTTCTTCTTTAAATTCCACATCGGAAATGCGGTAGCGGCTGTCCATCAGGGCACCGTTGACCATAAGCACATTGCCCTTGACATCCAACTGACAGGCCACATATTCACCGGAAATGGCGGTTCCCAAAAAGGAGCTGCTGATTATTACTACCAGTAACAGCATAGCCAAGGCTGCCACAACAGCCACGATTATCTTTTTCCGGTTGCTTTTTCTTGCTTTCTTTAAAAAATCGATTTCTTCTTTTTCTTTTGCATCTTCCACAGGCTCCGCCTCCGGGTCTTTCATGAAAGAAAGTACCTTACGGCAGTTTTCGCATTCTTTTAGATGTTCTTCTATCATATGATTGGTGACTTCATTTGTCAGTTCATCAATGTAAGACGGGAACAAATCCCGTACCACTTCACAAGGCAATTTAATCATCTTGCTCCACCATTCCTTTCTTCAGCTTCTCTTTTCCTCGATAAAAGGTAACCCGGGCCCAGTTTTCCGACTTTCCCATAATTTCACCGATTTCCTTAAAGGAAAGATTGCCGAATATTCGTTGATACATAACCTCTCTGTACGGCTCCGGACAGGAGTGTAACTGTTTCATTAAATCCACCCTGGCAAGGGTATCCATTGCATTCTGTTCTGCCGATTCCACCGAAAATTCGGCCTGCTCCAGTTCTTCCAACGTCTTCATTTCCGGATGCTTCCGCCGATAACTTAGAAGCTGGTTCTTTGCAATGGCACACAGCCAGGTTGAAATTTTACAGCTTTCATCAAAGCGGTCAATGCTCTTTAACGCCTGATAAAAGGTTTCCTGGGTGAGTTCTTCCGCCAGGTCTTCGTCATGGGTTTTACTTAGCAGATATTTAAATACCGTCCGGGCATATTCCTGATAGATTTCCTCCATGGGCTGCATCAGACCGCCTCCTTTCTTGCTGTTCTAATTCGTTAATGCTAAATTTTCAGGATTCGTTACAAAAAATTCAAAAAAAATTGCCGCACAACTTTGTACGGCAATTTTATATTTACTGTAATTCAGTTTTTGAGCATTATACTCTCTTCATGTATTCACCAGTTCTGGTGTCAATCTGAATTCTGTCGCCCTGCTCTACGAATAATGGAACGTATACAGTTGCGCCTGTTTCAACTACAGCCGGTTTGGAAGCACCTGTTGCTGTGTCGCCCTTGAAACCTGGTTCTGTGTCTGTGATTTCAAGTTCTACAAAGAGAGGTGGTTCAATAGCGAATACCTGACCTGCGTGGGAAAGCATCTTAACCATT
>JAGAQI010000122.1 GCA_017622795.1 Lachnospiraceae bacterium | reverse complement strand
GTTATGTTACCACATGATTTATGGTTTGTCAACAACTTTTTTCAAAAATTTTGAAGTTTGTTGTTGAACGGAGAAGGAGGGATTTGAACCCTCGCGCCGCTATTAACGACCTACTCCCTTTCCAGGGGAGCCCCTTCAGCCGCTTGGGTACTTCTCCAAATTGCTAAATACATAAATCATATGAAAGGAACAACTGTGAACCAGATATTCCAAACGGAGAGTGTGGGATTCGAACCCACGGTTCCTTTCGGAATCACTGGTTTTCAAGACCAGCTCCTTAAACCACTCGGACAACTCTCCGAACAGTGCTTTGTTATCTTACCACTCAGAACAAAATATGTCAAGCACTTTTTTAAACTTTTTTAAACTTTTTTCGATATTGTATATAAAGTAGATACAACTACCTCATTTTCAGAAAACACTCCGCCACGGCAATATCCTCCGGCGTTGTTACTTTGATATTCTCATATCCGCCTTCCACCATTGTAATTTGCGCATTTCCATAACGCTGTACCACCATAGCATCATCTGTAATCGTATCATCTTTACTATCAATTGCTTTATTATAAGAAGAAAGCGCTAAGGAATATAAAAAGCACTGGGGAGTTTGAGCCATCCACAGATACTTTCTTTCAGGAGTGGATTTAATGTTCCCTTCTGCATCTACCATCTGAATTGTGTCCTTGACGGGCATGCCGACTACACACGCTCCGGTTTCTTTCACCGTATCAATTGCCTTATTAATTACAGCAGGAGAAACTAACGGTCGTGCACCGTCATGAATCAAAACATATTCCGCTTTTGCTGCCAGAAGTCCCTGATACACCGAATGATACCGTTCGGCACCACCTTCTACTATATGCCGGACCTTTCGTAACTGATACTTATCAACGATTTCTCTTTTACAATATTCTTGTTCTCCGCTTCCAGTCACCAGAATAATTTCATTTACATTACTTTCTTCAAATGCCTGCAATGAATAAAACAGTACCGGTTTCCCCAGTAAGGACAGGTACTGTTTTGGTATCTCACTATTCATTCTGGAGCCTTTACCTGCAGCAAGAACAATCGCAGTCACATTCTGTGCCATGCTACTTCTCCTCTACATTTCACTCCTAAATTCTTTATCGCTGCCCTATCTTTAAATTCGGCACTGCATTTAAATCCAATCCGTGCCGGACACCCTTTTTATATTCATAGTACGCTGCAGCGCCAATCATTGCTGCATTATCCGTACAGAAAATCGGCGATGGATAATACAGCTGTTTTCCTGCTTTTTGACAAGCCTGCTCCATACCGGCTCTCAATGCAGAATTTGACGCAACGCCTCCGGCTAACGCAATATTATCTATGCCATATTCTTTTGCCGCCTGTAAAGTTCTGTCAACCAGCACATCTACAACCGCCGCCTGAAAGGAAGCAGCCACATCCGCACGGTTAATTTCTTCTCCGGTTTGTTCCGCATGATGCAGATAATTTAATACTGCAGATTTTAAACCGCTGAAACTGAAGTCATACGGACAGCCCTCTACATGCGCACGCGGGAACGGAATAGCCAATGGATTTCCTTCCTTTGCCAGCTTATCAATTTTTGGTCCGCCCGGATAACCGAGTCCAATGGCTCGGGCTACTTTATCATAAGCTTCACCCGCAGCATCATCATGGGTTCTGCCTATAATTTCATACTCCCCATATTCTTTTACAATCACCAGGTGGGTATGTCCGCCGGAAACAATCAGACACAAAAACGGTGGTTTCAAGTCCGGATGTTCAATATAATTCGCGGAAACATGTCCTTCGATATGATGCACGCCTACCAACGGAATTCCGGTTGCATAGCTGATTGCTTTTGCTTCTGCAACACCTACTAAAAGTGCACCAACCAAACCGGGACCATAGGTTACACCGATAGCATCCATTTGTCCCAGCTCCATATTTGCTTCTGTTAATGCTTCTTCTATTACCTGATTAATTTTTTCAATATGCTTTCTGGATGCAATTTCCGGAACAACACCTCCATACAGGGTATGCAGAGCAATTTGTGAAGAAATCACATTCGATAACACCGTTCTCCCGTTTTTCACCACCGAAGCGGCAGTTTCATCACAAGAAGATTCAATTGCAAGTATATACGTATCTTCCATCTCAAGTTCCTTCTTATTTCATTATTCTTCAATTTCTATAGCATCTGTCAAACGCCAGCCGACGATTTTCCAATGCCCTGCTTCATCCTCACGAAGCAGGAATTCCTCAAATGTACGAGTAGGGCTCTCACCTTTCGCATTCATAGTGAAACTGGCGACTATACTGGAGAAATGATTTTCCTCACTCCACCAGGACTTAACGCTGCTCTGCTTCTGCACCCGGTACATTACCATTTTTTGTTCTTTCGCCTTAGCAGCATCAATTTCCGCCGTCAAATTATTTGTAAATGTATCTAACGGATTATTATTCAGAAACTCTTCGTCGAACAGCTTTCTTTGCAGTTCTATAAGCTTTTGAAATTCTTCCTCCGAAATAGCTTCATTATGATAGCATTTGGAAATACGGGAGAATAACCGGACTACCTCTCTTACCGTAGCGGGATAGTTACGTTCCACATCTTTGGACAAAATATTTTGCGCCTCTGTATTCGGTTTTTCTTCTTTTGAAAAAATACTATTATCTTCTCCGGAATTCAGCGCCAGAAAAACTCCCAGCACTACTACAACAATAAGACAAAGAATTCCTACCAGCTGTGCCGTTTTTTTTCCTTTCATACCGTCCCTGCCTTTCCTTATTCGTCCTTCTCAAACTCCAAAGTCTTACTCATACCGTCTTTACCGCACCGGGTATCCGGAAAAATTCTTTTTGCTTCCGGAAGGGCATCCTTTGGACGCACCAAAGAAGGACCGTAATGTGTCAACCAAAGTTCCTGAACCTCTGCTTCCTTCGCAACCTTCGCTGCTTCAGAAAAGGTCATATGCTTATATTCGGATGCTCTAGACTTCTTTTCCTCTTCGCCATACATACCTTCACATATTAATAAATCGGCATTTTTTGCATATTTCACAAGACTCTGTGTTGGTCTGGTATCTGTACAATACGTTACCTTTATTCCCTTTCGTTCCGGTCCGAGCACCATGTCCGGAGTATAAACTACACCTTCCGCTTCAATAACTTCACCCTTTTGCAAACGGTTCCAATACGGCAGCGGGATATTAAGTTCCTTTGCTTTTTCCGCATAAAATCTTCCGCCACGCTTAATAGATAACGTATATCCGTAACATATTACATTATGATTTACCCGGAACATATCAATTTGATAACCGCAAAGTTCCAAATGTTGCTCCGGTTCCGTAACTTCGATAAACTTAAGTTCAAAAGGAAGTTCCGGTGCAATGACACGAAGTGCATTGACCACCCGTTCCAAGCCTTTTGGTCCAATCAGTGTTACCGGCTCCTTACGTTCTGCATTTCCCATCGAAAGCAAAAGTCCCGGAAGTCCGCTGATATGATCCCCATGATAATGGGTAAAACAAATCACATCAATGTCATGACAGCTCCAGCCACATTCTTTTAAAGCAATCTGAGTACCTTCGCCGCAATCTATCAGCAACCCTTTTCCGTTATATCTTGTCATCAGCGCAGTTAACCAGCGCCCCGGCAACGGCATCATGCCACCGGTTCCGAGTAAACATAAATCTAACATTCTTTTTCCTCACTTTATAAGACTTCCGTCTGCTCCGTAACCTCCGGAGGAATACAGAATCCGGAAACCCACTTATCATAACAGGTTTCGCAAACAATCAGATGATGCCGTTCCATATCCTTTCCTGAAAAATATCCCCAGTCCTTGATAATCTCCAGCCACTCTTCCTTGTATACGCCCTGTTCTTCTATTATCTCTTTCCCGCAACAATTACACTTTTTTGACACACTGTTCATCCTCCATTCTTCCATCACGTATATAGAGTAATTATAAAGAATTTTTGACGTTCTGCCAATGGAACTTACTCCCACCCATAGCAGAATGTTACAGTGCTTTACTCATTAAAATTGCATGCTCTACCGGCTGCTCATAGAAGTTTTTTCTTATGCCGTCCTCTATAAATCCCAAAGACTTATATAATGCTCTGGCGGCTGCATTACTCTCCCGGACTTCCAAAAACAAAGTCGAAATACCGAGTTTTTTTGCTTCTTCAATCAGCGCATTCATCATCTTTTTTCCTACGCCTTGTTTTCTTGCAGAAGATTTCACACAGACATTGGGAATCTCTGCTTCATCTAAAACAAACAAGAATCCACAGTAGCCTAGAATTTCTCCTGCTTCGTCAGCCACAAAATATCGAAAGTTATCTTTCTCTACCGTATCAGTAAACGCTTTCAGGCTCCAGGGTATCGAAAAGCTTACTGCTTCAATGGCTGCCACCTGTTCACAATCATTTTTGGTCATAGGACGAATCTGCATCAGTTCTCTCCTGCCTGTTTTTCCTTTAATTCTCTTTCCGCCTGGGATAAACGTAAATAGTCCGGTTCATGCTCTGCTGCCGTTTGGGTTACCCCGGCTTTGTATAGTTCTACTGCCCGTGCTGCCAACGCACCGGCACGCTGTTTGCTCGCATGCAGCGGCGCAAAAGAAAAAGGTACTTCTGTTTTTTCTTTCAAAATTCCCGCAAATGCTTCTACTCCATCGCCAAGATAGGTCACCGGCTCGCCAAGTGCATTTACTTTTTCGATAATTTCATCTACTAATACCGCCATTTGGTCTTCTACAACAGAAAAACCGTTTTTATCATACCGGTATAATCCGGTATATACCTGATTTCTTCTGGCATCCATCAATGGGCAGATTACTCCCTGTACGCCATAAAGATTTGCGGCAATTCCCTGTGTGGTAGGCACAGGAATAATCGGTTTGCCCAGTGCCAAACCAAGTCCCTTTGCCGTCGCCGAACCGATGCGGAGTCCCGTAAAGGAACCCGGTCCCGCAGATACCGCTATGGCATCTATCTCCTTTAAATCAATCCCAACCATAGACACAATTTCTTCCACCATAGGAAGCAGGGTCTGGGAATGTGTCTTTTTGAAATTGACGGTGTACTCCGCCAGTAAGGTATCTTCGGTAACAATTGCCGCAGATGCTACCAGTCCGGAGCTTTCAATTGCTAATATCTTCATACGTCACCTTCTATTGTGATTCTACGATAGTCGAATCCTTTTTCCAAATCTTTTTCAATCAAAATTTTCTTCCGATTTTCCGGCAAGATTTCTTTAATCAAATCAGCCCATTCCACCAGACAGACTCCTTCTCCGTAGAAACAGTCTTCATAGCCGATTTCTTCCATTTCTTCGATGTCCTCAATACGGTACACGTCAAAATGATACAACGGCAGACGTCCCTCTTCATAAATCTGCACAATGGTAAAGGTAGGACTGCTGACCGGCTCCGTAATACCGAGACCGGCGGCAAATCCCTTAGTGAATACGGTTTTCCCCACACCAAGATCACCGGAAAGGCAGTACACTTCTCCTGCCCTTGCCTGCTCTGCCAGTTTTTTTGCTATTTCAAAAGTTTCCTTTTCAGACAGACTGTCCAAAATCTGCTTATGTTCCATCGATAAATCACTCTCTTATTTCTTTAACTTTTTTGCCTGCTGCGGAAGTGCCGCGCGGATTAGTTTTTTCAACTCCGGCAGCTGATCACCGATTTCTTTTTTCGGAAGAATCAAAGCATTTGCTGCACCCAAATACAAAATAATGCTCTTGCCTGTCTCCCGGATAAACAGAACCGTATTCCATTCTGCAGAATCTGAATTGTTTTCCTGGGAAATGGTAAAGCCTCTGGTATCAAATTTGTAGTGCAGCGGTTTTGCAAACATCGGCGACTTTTTCACCTGTCTGGCCGCCTTATAAAGCAGCGACAACGGATTAATTACCGTAAACAGGGCTGCCAGGGCCACCAGCATAACAGTGACCAAAGCATTTCCTTTTCCGAATCCGGCAATCAGTGCCGCAATTCCGGCAAAACTCAGCACATAATTAATAATTCCGGTTATTCCGTGATAGGAATGCCAGTATAAAAAATCAAACATGTAACTTGTTTTCATTTGAACGGAAAATTTAACTTCCTTAAATGATTCCATGAGAATTACTCTCCTTTTAAAATCCGGCTGATTGGCTTATAAATCAGCATAGTAATAACGGAAACCAATCCGCACTTTAATATATTTAACGGCGCTGTTGCAAAAAGAACAAAGGTAAACATGCTGTTGATTGCTTTATTTGCTGCAGTGCCCATGGCAATTAATGCTTCAATGTCCATTTTGAATGCCTTGCTGTAAGCAGGAAGCAGCAGATATGCGTTTAACAGGCATCCCACCACCGCACAGGTTAAGGTACCAAGCAGCAAACCAAGTACCGCATTTTTCTTGGATTTTCTGTAATAGTAAACCAGGGATGCGGGCACTACATAGGAACATCCAATTAAGAAGTTTGCAAATTCACCTACAAACGCAGTAGTTGTACCGTCTAACAACAGGTTAAGCAGCACCTTAAGCAGCTCGATTAACACACCTGCCCATGGTCCCATAGCAAATGCGCCGATAATTACCGGAAGCTCACTGGCATCAATTTTGTAGAACGGCGGCAGAAACGGCAGTGGAAATTCAAATAACATCAAAACCACAGCCACAGCTGCCAGCATTGCAATACTTACCATGTTTCTTGTCTTCATTCTCTTATTCATTTTTAATCTCCTCTCTCATCCAGACTTTACTGTCGGTAATGGAATTTCACCATTTCGGCAAAAGGATTTTCCTTTTGTTCGCGGACTGTACCGCCGGTCGGGAATTGCACCCTGCCCCGTGAAGAATTACGCCTTATGCGTTTTAAATTTTTCTTTCACATCGAAATTTGCTTACATAATCATGGTAAGCTGAATTCTCTTCTTAGCAACATCCACGCTCATTACCTTAACATCCACGATATCTCCGACAGAAACTGCCTCTAACGGATGCTTAATGAATTTTTTGTTGGTAATCTGAGAAATATGAACCAAGCCATCCTGATGTACGCCAATGTCTACGAACACGCCGAAGTCGATGACGTTACGAACAGTACCCTTTAAAATCATGCCTTCGGTTAAATCCTTCATTTCCAATACATCGGTACGAAGGATTGGCTTCGGCATTTCTTCTCGAGGGTCACGGCCCGGCTTTTCTAATTCCTTGATGATATCCACAAGGGTAAGTTCGCCGATGCCCAGTTCTTCCGCCAGCTTCTTCTTGTCGCGGATCATGCCGCTCAAGTGGGATAAATCCTCACCGGTAGCAACCACGGCAGGAGCGGCCTGCTTTGCAGGTTCTTCCTTAACAGCTGTAGTTGGTGCTCCGCTTGTAGCAAAAGCATTCGCCATTGCCTGTCCGAAGACGGAATTTGTATTTTTAACCTGAATGGTCTTTGGTTCTTTCTTTTTCTGCTGCTGTTTTTTCTGTTCAGCAGCCTTGGCAGCCTTCTTTGCCGCTTCTGCCTGCTTAGCAGCTTTCTTCTGGTTTTCCTGCAGTTCCTTAATATTTTCTGCCGTAAAACCAAGCTTGTTAAGCAGCTGGTTTGCTGCATCGTAAGATTCCGGATGTACACTGGTAGCGTCTAACGGATTGCTTCCGCCCGTAATACGCAGGAAACCTGCACACTGCTCAAATGCCTTTGGTCCCAGCTTAGCTACCTTTAAAAGTTCTTGTCTGGAAGTAAACTTACCGTTTGCTTCACGATATGCAACAATGTTCTTTGCTATGACTTTTGTAATACCGGAAACATATTCTAATAAAGATGGAGATGCCGTATTTAAATCTACACCAACCTTATTTACGCAGTCTTCTACAACACCTGCCAAGGTTTCGCCCAGCTTCTTCTGGTTCATGTCATGCTGGTACTGACCGACACCGATGGCCTTTGGTTCAATCTTAACCAGTTCTGCCAGCGGGTCCTGCAGTCTTCTGGCAATGGAAACCGCACTTCTCTGAGCTACGTCGTAGTCAGGGAATTCCTCTGTTGCCAGCTTACTTGCGGAATAAACAGAAGCACCTGCTTCACTGGTGATAACATACTTGGTAGGTACGTTCATTTCTTTTAATAAATCTACTACAAATAATTCAGACTCTCTGGATGCGGTACCGTTACCGATGGAAATCAGGGTACAACGGTACTTACAGATTAAGTGTCTGACAATCTTCTTTGCTTCTTCCTGCTTGCCAGGGGACGGAATAGTAGCGTAAACCACTGCAGTGTCAAGCACCTTACCGGTAGCATCTACTACAGCTAACTTACAACCGGTTCTGAAGCCAGGGTCCCAGCCAAGAACAGTCTGTCCTACGATTGGAGGCTGCATCAGAAGCTGCTCTAAGTTCTTACCAAATACCTTGATGGCACCTTCTTCCGCCTTTTCCGTTAAATCATTGCGGATTTCACGGTCGATGGCAGGCGCAATCAGACGACGGTAGCTGTCTTCCACCGTTGCCTTTAAGTATTCATTGGTATTTGGATTATCTTTAACAATAACCTTGGTTTCTAAGTAACGCAAGATTCTCTCCTCCGGAGCCTGAATCTTTACGGCTAAAATCTTTTCGTTTTCACCGCGGTTTAAAGCGAGGATACGATGTCCCGGGAGAGTGGATAACTTCTCGCTGAAATTATAGTACATTTCATAAACACTCTCGGTGCCTTCTTCCTTAGCGGAGGAGGAAATGCTTCCTTCTTCCATGGTAATATCACGGATATATCCTCGGTAATCTGCTTCATCGGAAATCTGCTCCGCAATAATATCCAGTGCGCCGGCAATGGCTTCTTCTGCAGTCTTAACTTCCTTTTCTTCGGAAATATACTCTGCTGCCACTTCAACAAGCGGAACAGAAACTTCCTGGGCTAAAATGATTTCTGTCAAAGGTGCCAGACCCTTTTCCTGGGCAACGGTAGCACGGGTTCTTCTCTTTGGACGGTATGGACGATATAAATCTTCCAGCACCACCATAGTAGCTGCAGCTTCAATCTGAGCCTTTAATTCATCGGTAAGCTTGCCCTGTTCTTCAATACTGCGAAGCACCTGCTCCTTCTTTTCTTCCAAGCCACGAAGATAAGTAAGTCTTTCATCTAAGTTACGAAGAACTTCATCATTTAACGCACCGGTAGCCTCTTTACGGTATCGGGCGATAAACGGAATGGTGTTTCCCTCATCAATTAATTTTACGGCAGCCTCTACCTGCTCGTAGCGGACACCCAGCTCTGTTGTTAACTGCTTTAAAATATCCATGCTGTTAAGCCTCCTTGTTTTTTCTATCGGAACACATATAGTTTTCTGCTTATTTGAACATAAATCCGATTTTTCCCTAAATGATATCATACCATAAAATCCACTTTATGTCTATAAATCGGAAAAGTTTTTTGAAAATAACCGTACTCCCGTCCTGCCCCGGCGCAGAAACAGTTGTAATTTGGGGAATATTGTAGTATAATAAAGTTAAATATAGGAAAAGGAGGTCTGCCATATGAGAATTGATTCCATCGGAATTGGTTTTGGCTATTACACAAACCCATACGCATCCGGTGCCACTCGCGGCGCTGCACGCACTGCCATGGCAGATATGCTTCATAATGACGCATCCTCTGTCCAGCCGGTGGATGATGTTCCGGAAGTCTTCTCCAACGACGAGGTAGACCGGGTAGTCCGCTCTCCGGAAGAAATGCAGGCAGATCGCAGAGACGCCTTTGAAGTTATGAACTCCTTAACTCCAAGAAATGCAGAACACTTAAATCCTGCTTTGGAGTTTAAAACCAATCCACCATTTAACGGCATGGAAATTCCGGGCACAGAAGAAGCTTCTGCCGCAGAAGAAGAATTTAACCTGCCGGGCGACGGCAAACCGGCTGAAGGTGTAGAAGAAGACCACGAATGTGAAACTTGTGAAAACCGCACTTATGTAGACGGTTCCAACGAAAATGATGTTTCCTTTAAATCTCCGGGTCACATTGCACCGGAATCCGCTGCTTCCAGGGTAATGGCCCACGAATACGAGCATGTAAGAAATGCTTATCAGGAAGATAAGGAAGAAGGCAAAGAATTAGTCAGTGTTTCCGTTTCCTTAAAAACCGCCATTTGTCCGGAATGCGGCAAAACCTATGTAGCCGGTGGTGAAACCAGAACTACCATGCGCAGTGGCGTAGAAGAAAATCCATATGAAAAACAAATGCAGGCTTACAGTAATTTTGCAGGTAAAGCAGAAGGTTTTGAGGCTGCGGCATAAACATAATAAGTTAAGGGCACCCTATTGGGTGCCCTTTTTGATACGGGACATCTCGAAAAACGCTATGCACTTTCTTCGAAAGTTCCACAGCTATGCTGCGGGCTGCTTCTCAGCTACATCCTTAGATAGCTAAATCAATATGTTGCACGGTTCCTGCACCGCCGCTTTCTTTTAAGAAAACTCCGGTGCTTCGGATAATGCCGTTGGTGTCATGGGTCTCTTCATTCTTTAAAGAAAATTCTGTGGAAGCTTTGCCAAGATAAATGGCACCCACATCTGCTTTCAGAAGGGAAATCTGAACCTTCTCTCCTTCTTCGTTTAATGTCCAGATGGATAAATCATCAAACACGGAATCGTTCTCATCAATCCAGCCGTTGCCGTCCTCATCATACTCAGCCAGGTCTTTAAAACCATCGCCGGACTTGGTGCCGAACAGCTCGCTGCCGTCGTTGATTTCGCCGTCTTTATTTTTATCTAATGCGAGGAATCCGCTTCCCTGCTCCGTGAAAGATATTTCTTCTGCGGTGCCGTCGGCATTTAAATCAAACAGGAATTTCTGGTCACTGATTTTACCGATGTCACCTTCTAAATTAAGCACCAGCGGGTCACAGGTTACCGGCATATCCTGCATAAAAACAGAATCATACTTTTCGCAGAAGGCTCTGGACATTTCCACTTCTATACCAAAGGAAATTTCTCTGCCGTCCTGAGTCTTCACACAGCCCTGGGACTGAAATGCGGTGTACTCCATCTCGGTATGGAAGGATGAAGTTACCACTACCTGCTTCCAGGTTGGGCGCACCGCTGCTCCGCTTGCACCAGAAGATATGGCAATTACCTTGCCGCCGGAAAGGTTTGTTGCTCCGGCAAATCCAAGAGAGAATTCTCCCGTTGCTGCCTTATTTGCTTCCATAGCATCAATTCGTTTTTCAATCTTATCCGCCATGCCTGTGCTATCCTTCAAACCAAGACGCCGACTCTGCATTTTACGAAGCATTTCCAGAATCTTTTTCAGGGTTTCAATCTGGATGTCTTCTTCACTCTGTACCGTAGGAACATTGTTGTTTTTTGCCTTTTCCGTTTCTGCCATTGCCATGGCAAGGTTCTTGGCATTCTTCTTATTACGTTCCTGTACCTGTTCTCTTAAAGCATTCTTTGCTTCCTGCTGTTTTTCCTTCATCTGTTCCACATAGCTTTTAGATTCGTCGGAAAACTCCAGGGTAGCCGCTTCGTCGGAACGCATAATCACCGACATGGAGTGGGATTCCGTGTGAGTGTATGACTTGTGTTCCGATTTCATCATTACGTTACTGTTTTCAATTTTCATACGATCGCTTCCTTCCTTGGTTGCATGTTGCCCGAAGATAATTCCTTTTACCCCGGGACAGACTTCTGCCTGTATTAATACTATCGGCATAAATTGGTTCAAAGTTAACAACCAAATTAATAGACCGGGAGAAGCTCCGAAGAACTCCTCCCGGTTGAGGGAGCATCTTTTATTCTGTTGCCGTATCTTCTGCAACTTCTTCTTTTACTGTTGCTGTTTCCGTTGCAGGCATCTGTGCCATCTGCGTTTTCGAAAAGCTTACCGTCACCTTGAACATATCATCTTCCAAATCTACCTTTACCTTGCCACCCTGCGCTTCGGTAAAGCTCTTGACTATAGCAAGTCCGAGACCGGAGCCTTCCGTATTTCTGGAAATATCTCCTCGTTTAAAACGTTCCATAATTTCATCTGCACTAAAGTTAATCTCTGCTGCAGACACATTTTTATATACAACCTGAACTGTTTTTTCCGACTGCTCCATGGAAACATATGCCCGGCTTCCGGTAAGACCATACTTTAAAATGTTCATGGTCAGATTTTCAAAAATCCGTCCGGTCTTCTGGGCATCCAGATGAACCATTACCTTTTCTTCCGGAAGATTCATTTTAAATGTGATACCGGAATTCATGATTTCCTCTTCCAGCTCCATCTGCACTTCATGAATCAGCTGTACTAAATCCAAATCCACTTTTTCTAACTTAAGCTCCCCGGAGGTTGCTTTACTGATTTCAAATAAATCCTCAATGAGTGTCTTTAAACGGGCGGATTTTCTATCCAGCACATCTACATAGTCCTTCCGTTCTTCCGTCGATAAATCTTCATTCTTTAATAAATCCACATAAGTAATAATGGCGGTTAAGGGAGTCTTTAAATCATGGGACACATTGGTAATGAGCTCTGTTTTCATCTTCTGACTCTTTACTTCTTCCTGTATCGCTGTGTGAAACCCCTCCTGCACCCCTGCAAGAGCCGTATTCAGTTCATGAAAAATTCCGGCTTCCGCCACATACTCTACATCAGTGATTCCCCGCGCCATTTCCTCTGTGGTAGAAAGCATTACCGTATAGTCCGTACGGATTTTGTTCCACCACTTCTGAAGCAGCCAGAACACAAACAGAGAATAAGGAATTGCAAGCAGTATACCAAAGAGCCAGGTACAGCAAAGCAATGCAATTATAATAAAGTTAAGCACAACTGCCAGGAAGAAATTCCGGTTGCCCTTGTTGGAAAAATCGATGGTTCCGCAAAACTCCACCGCTTTTTTGCCCCAGCGGTACAGCCAAACAATAATTCGTCCTGTCAAAGTATTTTCCTTAAAGAACCGCACACAACCCTTAGCAAATAACTGACGTATGTTGATGGCACACAAGTAAATCACAAAGAATATAATAAACCAAATGGCAACATTGGCTGCAAAAATAAAGTATTCCGCCCTGCCGTCAGCCATAATATCCTGCATGATGCCGACCCAATAAACCAGCAGCCCCGGATACTCCATTTCAATCTGACTGCGTACAATAAAATCAGGCAGTTCTTCCCCGACCAGTAAAATAACCCCGCAGCCTGCAAGAACAATGAGTTCCAAAGGAATATGAGCCTTCCATCCCTCCTTTAATCCAAGAGGACGGATAGTTGGAAGAATCCATCCAAGCAGGATAACAACCGCAACTGCTGCCAAAACAAAGATAATATAATCCGACCACATGGCCTCTACCGAATCCCGGATGGTCCATCGGCTCATAGAAACCTCCCGAACCAGTTCGTCATATACTTCGTTTTCACAAGCTACTATTACCGTAACTCCACGGATTGCCCCATATTCCACTGTTTTACCCGTCGAAAAATCATACCAGCTGTTGCCGGTCTGGCGGGACGAATAACAATCAAGCAAATGATAGTTCGCATTTTCTATGCCTTTGGATTCTATTGGTCTCGGAATACCGTATTCATCAAACTCAAACTTTATAACCATCGGATAATCTGCCGCCAGCATCGGGTCCAGGGTTCCGCAGCCGTTATCGGCGGTTCCCGAATAAATAAAGTACTTTACTCTGCTCTCTTCCAGCGCCTTCGGATAGGTGTTTTTATACCAATCAGACAGCGTTTCCTCTCTCAATTGATACCAGTTCAGGTGATTTTCTTTTTCGGTATAGTCCGAATTACCTTCTCCAAGTATAATTTCGCCTGCGGATTTTCCGTCCTGGTATGTTTTGTTGTACCATTCCACATACATTCCGTCAACCAGCGGATAAATCTCTCTCACATAGTCTCTTAAATGTTCCTGCTTTTCGTAATAAATTACATCCGAATATACCAGTCTCGCTTCCTGCGTCATTCTGTGATACATACTGCCAAAGCCCCAGGCAAGCGCCGCCATAAGAACAACACTAATCAGCCAACCCATAAACCGTCCGGCTTTTCCGGTTTTCTTTTCCACTTTGTTCCCCATGATTTTTCCTCCTGTTCTTACGCTTCTATTTTATATCCGACACCCCAAACCACCTTTAAATACCGTGGATTCTTTGGGTCCCGTTCAATCTTTTCCCTGATTTTGCGGATATGTACCATGACCGTATCGGTAGTAATCGCTTTTTCGTTCCAAACTCTTTCGTACAACTCGTCTGCAGAAAACACCCTGCCCGGATACTTCATAAGAAGGGCCAGCACCTTAAATTCCAGTGGTGTCAGTTTTACCGGATTGCCATCCACGGTGACGGAAGCTTTCTCTTCGTCTAGCTCCAAACCGCCTACCACAAGGGTGTTGTCTTTGTTTACTTCTGCTCTTCCTAGCAGCACTTCCATAAATTTGCGATACCGGCGCAATTGGGAATTTACTCTTGCCATCAGTTCCATGGGAGCAAAAGGTTTTGTCACATAATCATCTGCTCCGACATTCAGCCCGGTAATTTTATCAATCTCCTCCGACTTTGCCGTCAGCATAATCACCGGAAAATCATGCTTTTCCCGAAGCTTCATTGTCATAGTAATGCCGTCCATCTTTGGCATCATTAAATCTACGATTGCCAAATGAATTTCTTCTTTTTCGATGACGTCCAGACCTTCCAGTCCGTTTGCGGCACCAAACACTGTGTAACCTTGATTCTTCAGATATATTTTTATTCCCTCTAAAATTTCCTTATCATCTTCCACCACTAAAATATGATTATACTCCATGTTCTCCCCGCTTTCCCAAACTCATTTGTTACTAACTGATTCCAGTATACTAAAAAAATCTTAAGAAGTCCCGTGAAAATTCGAAAGACTTTCTTAAGATTTTTATAGTTTAAGCAAAATATGTATTACTCTTCGTTATAGCATTCAAAAATTTCATCTACCCGTGCAATATCCTTATTCTTTGTAAGTAAGCTTACCACCGGCACTACAATCATGGAAACTGCCATGGCAGCAACACCCATTTCCGGAGATTTTGCCGCAGCAGCAGAAAAGTTATTGGTAAGGGTAATTACTAAAGTTGCACCGCCAACGGTAAGAAGACCGGAAAGGATACCTGCATAGGCACCAATCTTTGTAATCTTCTTAGAGAAAAGTCCCCAAACGTAAGGTCCGATAAAGCATCCGGAAACTAAGCCCCAGGAGAAAGACATCAGGTTAACAATAATCGGGATGTTCCGGGTTGCAAAAATGAAGGAACACACAACAAAAGCAAAGCAAAGAAGACGGGTTAACAACATCTGTGTTTCCGGCTTCATATTCTTCTTTCTTATCGCAGGAATCAGGTCAACTGAAACTGCAGACGCGGAAGTTAAAACCACGGATACCAGCGTTGACATAGATGCGGAAAGTAACAAAATCATTATAACCGCCAAAAGGATGAGTCCTAAAACACCGTTTCCGAGAACCTCCATAAGCACCGCTGGAATTACCGCATCCACACCGCCCTCCGGAAGCTGTCCGTTCAAAACCAGTCTGGAGGTAGAGCCAATCAAATATGCGCCGCAACCGATAACTACGCAGAAAATAGTGGAAATGATGGTACCACGCTTAATTGCTGCAGTATCTTTAATGGCATAAAACTTACCAATCATCTGAGGAAGACCCCAGGTACCAAAGCTGGTTAACATGATGTTAAAGCAAAGGAACTTGAAAGAAGATCCTCCGAAAATACTGGTTAACTGTTCACCGGTAATCGGATTCGGATCTCCCGGCAGGGATTTATAATTACCTAAATTTTGGATAAGTCCGCTAAGTCCGCCAACATTCTCATGATTAAGAACCGCTACAATCAGGCAGATAACACCGGCTATCATTACAACACCCTGTACAAGATTTGTATATGCAGTTGCTACATAGCCGCCAATTACAAGGTAAACCGCAGTAAGACATGCAATAATCAGCATCCAAACCCAGGTTTCAACCCCCGGGAACACTGCACTGAACAAAGAACCAAGACCCTTATACACCGCAGCGGAATACGGAACAAGGAACACAAAAATAATAATTGCCGCTAAAACTTTCATTCCTTTGGAATCATAACGCTTTTCAAAGTATTCCGGCATTGTTTTTGCAGCGAGCTTTTTTGTCATCTTTCTGGTACGGTTTGCAAACAGCAACCAGGAAAGCAAGCATCCCAAAACGGCATTACCGATACCAATCCAAATAGCACCAACACCGATATTCCATCCGTGCTGTCCTGCATATCCGACAAAAACTACCGCTGAAAAATATGTAGTACCGTATGCAAAGGCGCTCGCCCAAGCTCCGATATTTCTTCCTCCGATCAAAAATCCATCCAATGTTTTGGATTTGCCATAACTGAAACAACCAATCAGTGCCATAACAATTGCATAGATGCAAAGAGCAACGATGGTGTAAAGTTGTGCGTTTGTCATTGTTTTTTCCTCCCGGTTTTATATCTCTTGTTTTTTATTTACTGCTATTATATAATAGGAGTCAGCATTAGACAAACGAATCATTTAAATGATATCCATCGATTTTTTCGATGCAGGAGGTATACCAATGGAATTACGCAATTTAAATACATTTATTCAGGTGGCCGAACTCGGAAGCTTCACCAAAGCAGCTGAGCTGCTCGGTTATTCACAATCCACCATTTCCTTTCAAATCAAGCAGTTGGAGGACGAATTAGACTGTTTACTGTTTGAAAGAATTAATCACACCATTACCCTCACGGAGCGCGGGCATGAGCTTATCTCCTATGCCCATCAGATTCTTTCCCTTACGGAAGAATTCAAAGAAAATCTGACCAAAGAACAGGATTGTTCCGGGCACATTCATATTGTAACTCCGGACTCAGTATGTGAAGAAATGATTTCTTCACATTACATGGATTTTCATAAAAAGCATCCCGCCATTTCCATTAAGTTTACCACTGCGGACACTTCCGTCATGTTTGACATGCTGGACCACAACGAAGCTGATGCTATCATTACACTGGACAGCCACTCGTACCGTAACGACTATATTATTGCGAAAGAGCAGCTGCTTTCCATGCATTTTGTTACCAATGCACAATCCGAGTTTGCAGGAATTAAAAATCTGAAGATAGAAGACATCATCAACGAGCCATTCATACTAACCGAATATGGTCAGGGTTACAGAAGAGTTTTCGATAAAGAACTGGCCAAAAAGTCGCTGGATATAACTCCTGTTCTTGAAATCGGACGAACCGATATCATTACTTCTATTCTTGCGCAAAGTAATATGATTTCCTATCTTCCCGACTTTGTTACAAAACCTCTGATTGAGTCAGGAAGCCTGTGCTATCTTGATGTAACTGACATGGACATCGATATTTGGAAACAATTAATCTATCACAAAAACAAATGGATTTCCAAGAGTTTGAAAGCCTTTATTGATTATGTAAAGGCCGTTGAATTTTCTAATTAGTACATAAAAAAGACCTGCAACTTCGAAAAGTTACAGGCCTTTGCTATATTTATTACGATCTTACTTGCTGCATTCGTGTAACAGTCCCATCTTCAATTCAAACATGGCAGGGCTCATATCCAGATAATGCGGGTGGGAATTCTCAAAGCGCTGTTCCTCCTGCCAGATTTCATTATCCAGCTGATGACGCACATATTTGCGGATATCATCAAGCTTTGGAAGCTCATATACCAATTTGCCGTCCCTAAAAATCTGCTGATGCAGGTTCTTAAAAGTACATTCCTCAAAGCAACGGTTCTTCCAATATTTTAACGGATCCACATAACGTACCGGTGCAGAAGTATCTATCACTTCACCCTTTACGGTTAAGTAGTCTGCCACTGCCTTGCCGTCCTTATCATACACACGATATAACTCCTTAATCCCCGGATTTGTTATCTTTTCCACGGTTTCGGAAATCTTGATTTTCGGCTGAAATTCTCCGTCTTTCTTTACGGCTACCAACTTATACACCGCACCAAATACCGGATTAGTGGAAGAGGTAATGAGCTTTTCGCCCACACCGTAGCTGTCAATTAATGCTCCCTGACGGTTTAAAGAATGAATGGTATACTCATCCAGACCGTTGGATGCCACAATAATGCAGTCGGTAAGTCCTGCCGCATCCAGCTGCTTTCTGGCCTCTTTGGAAAGATAAGCCAAGTCACCGGAATCCAAACGAATTCCCTTTAAACGGCAGCCCTTAGGCTCTAAAATTTCTTTTGCCACACGGATGGCATTTGGCACGCCGCTCTTTAACACATCATAAGTATCCACCAAAAGCACCGTGGAATTCGGATAGCTTTCTGCATATGCCTTAAAAGCCTCATATTCGCTTTCAAACGACATTACCCAACTGTGAGCCATGGTACCGGAAATCGGAATGCCAAACATTTTGCCTGCCAACACCGTTGCCGTACCGGATGCGCCGCCGATATAGGCTGCCCTTGCTCCGTACACTGCTGCATCCACATTATGGGCGCGGCGGGCACCGAAGTCAGACACCAGTTTGCCCTTTGCTGCACGGACAATGCGGTTGGTCTTAGTTGCAATCAGGGACTGATGGTTGATTTCTAAAAGGATTGCCGTTTCAATGAGCTGGGCATCAATGAGCGGTGCCACTACAGTCATAATCGGCTCATTCGGAAACATTACCGTACCCTCCGGCATGGAATATATGTCACCGCGGAATTTAAAGTTTAATAAGTACTGCAGAAATTCCTCCGTAAATAAATTGCGGCTTCGCAAATACTCCACATCCTCTTCGGAAAAATGCAGATTCTGAATATATTCCACCACCTGCTCTAAACCTGCAAAAATAGCAAATCCGGCATTGTCCGGATTCTTACGGTAAAATACATCAAAGGCAACTACCGTATCCTGTTCCCCTTGATTCAAATAGCCATTGGACATGGTCAGTTCGTACATGTCCATGACCATGGATATATTTCTTTCGTTAAATTGTGTGCTCATGACATTTCTCCTTGTTCTGTCAGCTGATTCGCTTCTTCTACTCCTGTAGATTTTTACTCATTTGTTACTGCTACCTGGCACATTTTCATAGCTGCCAGCGCATTTAAGTGGCTCTCCGGAGTAACTCCCGCACAACAGGAGGCATCCACCGTTACCGGCACTTCCGTCAGGTTCGCCTTAATTACAAAAGCATTGGAGATAACGCAAATATCGGTACAAAGACCACACAGCTCGATTTCCTCAATTTCTTCTTTGGCATTTTCTTCTGCCAGATACTTAGCCAATTCCACACTGCCAAAGGTTGGCTTGTTAAATACTTTATGACCGGCACTTAATGTTTCCAACTCATCAGCTAACATCCAGCCCCAGGAATCTTCGATACAATGCTCCACCGGAAGATTCTTTCCCTCCTGGGTTGCCATATAATCCGCCTGATGGGTGTCCTTCGTGTAAATGATTGTACCGTCAAAATTCTTTACCTTTTCAATTACCTTAGGCAGGATTGCTTCCGCCTCTTTGGTTCCAAGACTTCCTGTGATGAAATCATTCTGCATATCCACAACAATCAAGTATTTCATAAATGTTATCCTCCTTATTCCCCTGTTGAAACCACTGAGTTACGTTACTTTGTGAAAACTATACCATTTCAACTTATTTTTTTCAATAGCATCTTGCATCAAATTACGAATGGGACTATAATTCATAACAAATCTTTTACTAAAGGTGACATCATGAAAACTTATTCGATAAAACAAAATAAAAATGCTATCGTTCAAGGCTTCCGTGACGGCATTCCCATCGGCCTCGGTTACTTTGCCGTGGCCTTTTCCCTCGGCATTGCAGCAAAAAACGCAGGACTCACACCCTTTCAGGCATTTCTAACCAGTGCCCTGTGCCATGCTTCCGCTGGAGAATATGCCGGCTTTACGGTAATTGCCGCGGCCGCTTCTTTTTTGGAAATGACAACCATCACGCTGATTGCCAACGCCAGATATCTTCTCATGAGCTGTGCCATGAGCCAGCGCATCGACCCGCAGATGCCGTTTTTCCATCGGTTGATTATGTCCTTTTTCATCACAGATGAATTGTTTGGTATTGCCATTGCAAGACCGGGATATTTAAACCCATGGTACTCTTACGGTGCTATTTTATTTGCGTCTCCTTGCTGGGCTGTGGGCACCGCCCTTGGAGCCATTGCCGGAAATCTGCTGTCGCTTCGGTTGGTCAGCGCTTTTAGCGTTGCTTTGTACGGTATGTTCCTTGCCATCTTTATTCCACCGGCAAGAAAAAATAAGGTTATTTTAGGGATTGTGGTGCTTTGCTTTGTATGCAGCGGTCTGGCCTCCGTTCTTCCGGTGATTTCCGCCTGGTCCGAAGGAACCCGCACCATCATCCTTACCTTGGTTATTTCCGCAGGAGCAGCCCTTCTGTTCCCAAGAAAAACGGACGAGGAGGTACCGGCCCATGAATAAAAACTATATTTATATTCTCATCATGGCCGGCGTGTCCTTTTTAATCCGCGCCTTGCCGATGACCTTATTCCGCAAGCAGATAAAAAGCAAATTTATACAGTCATTTCTGTACTATGTGCCGTATGTAACCCTTTCCGTTATGACCTTCCCGGCCATCGTTAACGCCACCCAAAGTCCTGTTTCCGGCGTAGCAGCATTGGTAGTCGGTATCCTGGCGGCATGGTTTGGGGCAGACTTATTTAAAACTGCAGTTGCCTGTTGCAGTGTTGTATTTTTACTGGAATGGTTCTTATAATTAATTGCAAAAGAGGTATCCCAAATCACAAAATGAATTTGGAATACCTCTTTATTTTTCATGTAACTTTATAACATTGTTCTTTACGGTAACACCTTATATCCTACCCGTTCAATTTTGCTCTTAATCAGTTCATCATCCACATCCTCAGCGTAAGATACGGTAAGTGTACCATTTTTTAAATTCACACTGCCGGACACGCCTTGGATGTCATTTACCACCTCTTCCACTCTTGCTTTACAATGTTCGCAATGCATGTCCTCTACCTTAAATTTTTTCTGACAAAGCACCTTGGACAGCTTTTTCTTTTTCGGCTTATAGTCGGCACTGCCACAGCAGCCACCCTTTCTTGCGAAGTGTTTTACCGTAGCCCGGATACCGAAAAATAAAGCCACTACTAAGATCGCTATAATAATACCGTCTGTCATTGTTTTTTCCTTTCTACTAATGCATTTGGTTAGTTGTAACTAACTAACATTATATATTCCGAGTCAATTTCAGTCAAGAATTTATTTCACACAAAAAAAGAAGTACACACACCGGCATACTTCCTTCTTTTTACATCGCTAATAAAATCGCCCGACACGGTGCTCCGTCCGCTCCCGCTAAGTTTAGCGGTGCCGCATTAAGAAGATACACTCCCTCAGGAACCACCGATAAACGGATGCCCTCCAGAAGAACCACGTCTGCACCAAGCAACACCTTATGCACTGCCATCGGAGCATTTTCCGGTCCTACCGTTTGGGATTCGTTGCCTATCAAAAGAATTCCTGCATCCGCAAACACACGGGCAGCTTCCTCGGAAACTTCTGCTTTTCCTTTGATGAGGATACGTTTTGCTGCATCGGCATTTGTGTCGGATGCTTTTTGTAGTATTTCTTTGGCATCCTCTGCAGTTACTACACCTTCACGCTCTGCCACATAGCAAGGTCCCACAAACTTTTCTAACGAAACCTGATCGATGGTTTTTCCATCGTTGATAAAATGATACGGCGCATCCACATGGGTCCCGTTATGGGCGCACATATGAACTGCGGTTAAATTATATAAATCGCCCTTATTCATGTCGTTCATGATTTCCCGCTGTGGCGCCGGGTCGCCCGGAAACACGGTACAGGAAAATACTTCTTGGGAAATATCGTAGATTTTCATAGCAAATCACCTCATCTTTTACTGTAATTTCTTTATCCAGTCCTTTTCCTCCGGACACACCATTTGCAGAAAACGCAATACCTCTTTTCCTGCTGCCACACATTCTCCTTTTGGACACTTATTACCGTAGCAGGTATTCCTTAATCTTTGCAATGCATTTGTTATCATTTCCTGCACCATTTCGTTTTCGGGTGCAAATTGAAACAATATCCGAAGAATCTCCAATTCAAAATAATTTGCATATAAAATATTCGTTTTCGGTAAACTGCCATCTGCCAGACGAAGCTTTTTATTTTCATTATACGGTGGAATAAAATAGTTCGGATAAATATTGTCTGTATAAGGATTCACCCGCATACGGAGCTTGTATTTCTTCACATCCTCCTTGCATGC
>JAGAQI010000121.1 GCA_017622795.1 Lachnospiraceae bacterium | reverse complement strand
ATGTGCATGCCAGGTGATAACATCGAAATGACAGTAGAACTCATCCACCCAATCGCTATGGAGCAGGGTCTTGGCTTCGCTATCCGTGAAGGTGGTAGAACAGTAGGTTCCGGTAAGGTAGCTACAATCATCGAGTAAGCAACGAGCCGATTAAAAATCGCAAATAAAAATTACCCGGAGGGAATTTATTTCCTCCGGGTTTTTATTTGCGATTTTTGCGTCGGCGACTGCCGACGGCTTGCGAAATGCGAAGCATTCGCAAGAGGATGGCTCGTTGCTTACTCGAATTTATTCCGGCGACTGCCGACGGCTTGCGAAATGCGAAGCATTCGCAAGAGGATGGCTCGTTGCTTACTCAACTCCATCCATTTATTTACATAATTCCCAAGAATTGCTCCTAATACCATCAAAACAGTCGAATTGTAGCAATACATGGCAAAAAATGTTCACACGTTGTAACTTTAATCAAAAAAAGACTACGCAAGTAGAAAAAAGTACTTGTATCTTGTAACATTTTGTGTTACCATTTTTCATGTAGCTAGTTTTTTATATCACGGAGGATATATGGGGCAAAATTATCAATTGGGGAATGACAACAGAGGGTGGTTGCTGTCGGTATTTGAGGACGATTTAACCGGGCTACCTACCAAGGTTCAGCATAAACTTGATGCAACCAGAATATTGGAGCAGAAAGCGGGAAGGTATGCGTATGTATCTTGTGATGTTGCTGATGTGAAATATGTGAGCGAAATGTATGGCTATGCTTACGGCAATGTAGCATTAAAACATATTGCCAGAGTGTTGTCCGGGCATTTAAGCCAAGATGAACTGGTTAGCAGAACAACTGGCGACCATTTCTGTATGTTATTAAAATATTCGGATGTTAAAAGTTTGGAAAAGCGTATTTTGGCTATGGCAGAGCAGGCATCCGTATTTCCGATTGACCAGATAGGCGGAACGCATAAAGCAATATTTAATTGTGGCGTATATTTGATTCAGGGCGGAGAAGATATTAATATGATACGTGCCAGGGCAAATGCAGCCAGAAAGAAAAATGGGACAAGCTTTAAAACGCAGATTACTTTTTACAGTTCCGAAGATTTAGTCAGAGAGTTGGAAACCAAAGAGCTGGAAGCAGATGTGGTAAGAGCATTGCGTGATAAAGAATTGGAGGTCTATCTTCAACCAAAATATGATATTCATTCTGAAAAAATAATTGGTGCAGAGGCTTTAATCCGGTGGAATCACCCGGAAAAAGGAATGCTGTCACCGGGGCGATTTATTCCTGCGTGTGAAGCAAACGGTTTTATTTGCACCATTGATTTTTATGTATTAGAAGAGGTTTGCAGAAATTTGCGAGCCTGGAAAGAAGAAGGAAGGCAGTTAGTAAAGATATCGGTGAATTTTTCCAGACGCCATTTGGCAGAGCCGGATTTTGTTGACCGTTTGATTGAAGCAGTCCGGTATTATGAGCTCCAACCTTCCGATTTGGAAATAGAATTAACCGAAAGCGTGGCTTACGATGAAATGGGAACCTTGCTCAAGGTGATGCATCAAATTAAAGAAGCAGGATTTGGTCTTTCTATGGACGATTTTGGCTCGGGATATTCTTCCCTGTCATTACTTCGGGAAATGCCGGTTGATGTTCTAAAATTGGACAAGGGATTTTTAGATGGCTGCCATGGAAGTGGAAAAGAGGATAGAGATAAACGGATTATTTATCATATTATTTCTATGGCAAAAGACCTGGAGATAACGGTATTGGCGGAAGGTGTGGAAACGGAGCAACAAAAAGAATTTTTGAAAGCGTTGAATTGTGATATGATACAGGGGTATTATTATGCAAAACCAATGCCGACGGATTGTTTTGCGGATTATCTGGAAAAAATAAGTGCATAAAATATTGTAAGGGAGTACCGAGGTGAATGCTCGGTATTCTTTTTTTGACGATATATAGGGAGTTAAGTTGCTATAATTACAGCATATGGTGTGTATGTGTGATAAAATTCTTTCAGAACAGTTAGAATTATTGTAACAAACCGTAAAAAATGATATAGTGTAATTAATTATAATCGGGGGAAATCTTATACTATGAGAATAACAGACTTTATCCTTGGAGGGCTGACAGCAATTGTTTTGTTCTGTTTTGTAGCAGCTTGGTTATATGTTAAATTTAAAAGAAAGCAGGCAGAAACAAGGATTGCAGTGGATAAATTGACCGGATTACCGGCAAAACAACAGCATAAACTCCTTGTATCGGAAGCACTTAAAAATCAGCAGGGCAGCTATGCCTATGTGTCCTGTGATATCATTGATTTTAAGTGTTTTAATGAAGCATACGGATATGAGTGCGGTACGGATACCTTGCGGCAAATTGCATCTGTTTGGAAGGAAAACCTTAGAGAGAAGGAGCAATTGACCAGAATTTCGGAAGACCATTTTTGTATGCTTCTGGAGTTTGAATCCGTAACGGAACTAGAAGTAAGATTAAGAAAATTATTTCTGAAAACATCAGAGGAAATTCATAAGGACAGAGGTGGAAAACATCATCTGTCTTTTCGTAGTGGTGTTTATATAATAGAAGGTAACCAGAATGTTAACGTAATCCGGACAAGAGCGGAAATGGCACGGATGCAGGCAGAACAGTGCCGTTGCACCACAATCATGTTTTATGATAAAGAAAATGTGAGAAGACGTTTGTGGGAAAAAGAGCTGGAAAATGACATAAAAAAAGCGGTGGAAGAAAGAGAACTTTTGGTTTATTTTCAGCCAAAGTTTGATGTAAAATCCGAAAAAGTGACGGGCGCGGAGGCGTTGGTACGTTGGAATCATCCGGACCGCGGAATGATGTATCCGGAATCTTTTGTTCCGCTATGTGAAGCAAACGGATATATTTGCACCATTGATTTTTATGTTTTAGAAGAGGTTTGTAAAAGATTAAAGCAATGGGAAGAGAATGGGTGTAAATTATTAAAGGTGTCTGTTAATTTTTCCAGAATGCATTTACATCATCGGGACTTTGTGGAGAAACTGAAAAATTTGCTGACCAAATATGATGTGGATCCTGCATATGTCGAAATCGAATTAACGGAAAGTATCGCTTATGGTGAAGTGCAGAATTTGGTAAATGTTATGAAGCAGATAAAGGCTGCGGGGTTCGGATTGTCTATGGATGACTTTGGCTCGGGTTATTCTTCCTTGAATTTGCTTCGGGAAATGCCGTTGGATGTTTTGAAGTTGGATAAAGAATTTTTTGGAGAATATGAAGAAAGCACCGGAAGAGAGCAAAAAATTATCAGGCATATTATTTCCATGGCAAAGGATTTGGATATTACCGTATTGGCAGAGGGCGTGGAAACAGAGCAACAGAAGGAGTTCTTAAAGGAATCCAAATGTGATATGATTCAGGGCTATTATTATGCAAAACCAATGCCGATGGATAAATTTACAACTTATTTGAATCAGATTAGTGCATAGCTTTCATAGGAAACAAGCGGAAGTATAGGAAGTATCCGATGAATCCGAGAATTCTGCAGGAAAGACTGACGGTTGCAAGTAAGGCAGGAAGCCTGCAAATGAGTTCAGGAACGTTTATGCTGCGGCTATAAGATATTTGCCAGGCAGCAAGCAAAATAAATAAAAGCAAATAAGAAATGTTCATGGATTGATAAAGAACAGCATCATATTTATACTTTTTACAAAAAAGAGGAAATGCTACGGTGTTTGCTCTTTTTTGTTGCTTTTTATTTCCTGCCAGGAGTGTCTTAATAACAGAAGGTGCAACCGCTGCCACCAAAAGGATGTATAATGGGGAAGGCGTACGGTAGGATGTCATGACAAGGAGGAAGAAGGAGAGGCAAAGTAATGCAGTTGTTACATAGTAAGACAGTCGCAATCCACAGTGGGCAGCTACCCGTCCGAAAGTATAGTTCATGCTAAATATCCTTTTCTTTCGTTGGAATAAAGGGAAAAACCCCGGTTCATACTTAAAATGATACCTTTGAAAAAAGAGTTTGTCAATTATTATGCAAAATTTCAAAATTTCCTTTGAAATATTGAGGAAATGAGTATATAATATATTTGGATATGCATACAAAAAAATAAGTGGCATTTTTCATATAGACGTTGGAACTTGAAAGGAGAAAAATAATGTTCAGCAGTGATATCGGAATTGACTTAGGAACAGCCAGTGTACTTGTATATATAAAGGGAAAGGGCGTTGTATTAAAGGAGCCTTCCGTTGTGGCTTTTGACCGCGACACAAACAAGATTAAGGCTATCGGTGAAGAGGCAAGACTTATGCTCGGTAGAACACCGGGACATATTGTAGCAGTGCGTCCGCTTCGTCAGGGTGTTATTTCTGATTATACCGTAACCGAAAAAATGTTAAAATATTTTATTCAGAAAGCAGTAGGACGTCAGCGTCTCAGAAAGCTTCGCATCAGTGTCTGCGTACCAAGCGGAGTAACCGAAGTAGAAAAGAAAGCAGTAGAAGACGCAACCTATCAGGCAGGAGCAAAAGAAGTAGCGATTATCGAAGAACCAATTGCAGCAGCAATCGGTGCAGGCATCGACATTGCAAGACCATGCGGTAACATGATTGTAGATATCGGTGGCGGTACAACGGATATTGCAGTTATTTCTTTAGGCGGTACCGTAGTAAGTACCTCCATTAAGATTGCCGGCGATGATTTCGACGAGGCTATTGTACGTTACATGAGAAAGAAGCACAATCTGTTAATCGGTGAGCGTACCGCAGAAGATATTAAAATCCGTATCGGTTCTGCGTACAGACGTCCGGAATCCATTTCCCTGGATGTTAAGGGCCGTAACCTGGTAACAGGTCTTCCAAAGACTATTTCTGTTACATCCGAAGAAACAGAAGAAGCATTAAGAGAAACCACTTCCCAAATTGTAGAAGCGGTTCACAGTGTATTGGAAAAGACTCCGCCGGAACTTGCTGCCGACATTGCTGACAGAGGTATTGTACTTACCGGTGGCGGCTGCTTATTATACGGTCTGGAAGAATTAATTGAAGAAAAGACCGGTATTACCACAATGACTGCAGAAGATCCAATGACAGCCGTAGCAATCGGTACAGGAAAATACGTTGAGTTCTTAAGTGGAAAGACAAATTAGCCGATGTATATGTATATATAGAACAAAATGTAGATTTGTAAAATTTACGTTGAGAGCTTGCTCTATAATTAACTATGGATATTCACAGATAGGAGAAACCAATGGTAAGAGGACTTTACACAGCATGGACGGGTTTGTACAATGAGCAAAAGCGCCTCGAGGTAATTGCAAATAACATTGCAAATTCGGCCACAACAGGTTACAAGCAGGAGGGTGTAACCAGCCAGTCGTTTGATGATATGCTGGCTATTAAGGTAAGGGATTACTCAGTAAGAAATAACGAAGTAATTGGAACCATGCCTTTAGGCGTTAAGGTTGGCGAAGTATTCACCAACTATGGACAGGGATCTGTCCGCGTCACAGGAAACACCTACGACCTGGCGATTGACGGTTCCGGTTTCTTCCGAATGAGAGTAACGGATACGGCAGGAAATGACCATATCCGCTATACCAGAGCGGGTAATTTCACAATTACCCGGGACGGTTATGTTACCGATGCAGACGGTAACCATTTGCAGAGTGAGGCAGGCGACTTAATTGTGCCTACGGATGCAGAAATTGTAATTGACAGGGATGGCGCTGTTTATGCAAACGGTGAACTGATTGACCAAATCATAATTACAGACTTTGAAGATTATAATTACCTTAAAAAGTTTGCTGACACCATGTATGAACCTGTGGAGGGAGCCACAGAAATTGAAACATCTGCTGAAGTGTTACAGGGATGTTTGGAACAATCCAATGTAAATGTAGTAAAAGAAATGACCCAGATGATTGCCATTACCAGAGCGTATGAAGCAAATCAGAAGGTTGTACAGACAATGGATACTACACTGGATCAGGCGGTTAACTCTGTAGGTAGAGTATAACGCTTATTTTAGAAAGGCATGGTGAATACTTATGATGCGTGCGTTATGGACCGGAGCTTCCGGTATGATTGCACAGCAGGATGCTGTTGATACAATCTCCAATAATTTATCGAATGTAAACACAACAGGATATAAAAAAGAAACCGTGGAGTTTAAGAGTCTTCTTTACTCCAAGCTTCAAACCAAAACAACCGATAACGAAGGCAATCCAAAGCCGGTAATCGGTCAGGTAGGTGCCGGTGTCAGAACCGCATCTATCACCTCCCGTTATACGCAGGGACCGTTAACCGCTACGGGGAACACCTTCGATTTTGCACTGGAAGGAAACGGTTTCTTCCAGGTACAGATGCCGGACGGTTCCGTTGCATATACAAGAAGCGGTGCATTTAATATGTCCATCGGCAATGAAGGACTTACTCTTTGTACAGCAGAGGGTTATCCGGTACTGAGCGATCAGGGAGAAGCAATTACCTTTAGTCTTGATTACGAATCTTCCAATTTTTCCATTGATGAAGACGGTCGCTTCTGGTACAGAAACGCTGATCAGACTATTAGCAATATGGGTGTTTCTTTTGGCGTGGCACAGTTTAATAATCCAACCGGTTTATTTAAATTGTCCAACAGCCTGTTGCAGGAAACAGAAGCTTCCGGTGAACCTATGTTAGAGTCTGAAAACGGTGGTTTAAAGGTATCCAAGATACATTCCGGATATTTAGAAGGTTCTAACGTAGAAACAGTAGATGAAATGGTAAACCTTATTGTTGCCCAGCGTGCCTATGAAATGAATTCCAAAGTAATTCAGGCATCTGATCAGATGCTGCAGCAGGCAAATAATTTGCGTAGCTGATAACAATAAGAACTGTTAAGGAGAAGTGACATGGCAATTTCCATCGGCGGTGATTCTTTATATTTGCAAAGTATGCAGAATGCTTCCGCAGCAAAAACAGAAAAGCTTTCCTCTTCCTTGAGCAATATCGAGAAAGGTACGGCTACCGATGAAGAGTTAATGGCTGCCTGCAAGGAGTTTGAAACCTATTTAGTAGAGCAGGTAATTAAAAACACGAAAAGTGCTATGCTGGACGATGAAGACAGTCAGGGCGAATATATGAAAATGTTCGGAGATAAGTTAAATCAGTCCTATGCAGAAATGATTACTGAAACAGCAGATTTGGGTATTGCCCAAATGCTTTATGAATCAATGAAAAGAAATTAAGCAGACAAATGTCAGGGAGCAGGACCGTGGTTCTGTTTGCCTGACATTGTTTATAAAGAGGAAACAGAACACAGTATGGCAGAAGTTAAAGAAGGATATGTAGAGAAAATTGTATATCGCGGGGATAATGGTTATACGGTACTGACGCTTTCTTCCGAAGAGGAAGAACTTTACTGTGTGGGAACCTTTGCCCATGTGGAAGAAGGCGAATTTTTACGGGTAGAAGGTGACCTTGTTTTTAACCCAAAGTACGGTGAACAGTTAAAGGTAACCGCATATCAGGCGGTAGAGCCGAAAGACGGACAGGCCATGGAACGATACCTTGCTTCCGGAGCCATCAAAGGTGTCGGAGCAGCTTTGGCAGCCCGCATCGTGAAAAAATTTAAGGAAGACACCTTCCGCATCATTGAAGAAGAACCGGAACGGCTGGTAGAAATTAAAGGAATCAGTGAGCGTATTGCCGGCGAAATTTACCGTCAGTTTGAAGAAAAAAGGGAAATGCGGCAGGCAATGATTTTCTTACAGAAATATGGAATTTCCAATCAGCTGGCGGTGAAAATATATCAGTATTACGGCGAGCGTATGTATGAGATTATGCGCCAAAATCCGTATCGTCTGGCGGAGGATATCGATGGTGTGGGCTTTAAAATTGCAGATGAGATTGCTTTGCAGGGAGGTATCGCACCGGATGATGACTATAGAGTAAAAGCGGCATTGTATTATGTCTTGCAACAGGCGGTCAGCAATGGACATGTGTATTTGCCGCAGGAAGAAGTTTATCAAAAAGCAACCGAAATTATCCGGGTGCCGTTTGAAAATATGGAACGGCAACTGACCCAGCTGGCCCTGGAACGTAGTGTTGTTTTTAAAGAAGAGGACGAGGTGAAGCAGGTCTATATTGCCGGCTACTATTATTTAGAGCTGGATGTAGCCCGTATGCTTTGTGATTTAAACAGGCGCTATGATGTAGCCATGCGGTTGATTGAACATCGTTTAAACCAGTTGGAAAAGGAACTGGAAATAAAACTGGATGAATTGCAGCGGATGGCGGTTTCGGAAGCAGTGCAAAATGGTGTATTTATTCTGACCGGTGGACCGGGTACCGGTAAAACCACTACGATAAATACCATTATTCGGTTTTTTGAATCGGAAGGTATGGATGTTTTACTGGCTGCCCCAACCGGAAGAGCAGCAAAACGAATGTCAGAAACCACCGGCATGGAGGCAAGAACCATCCACCGAATGCTGGAGCTTACCAGAGATCCGGAAGCTAAAGTGGGTGGGTTGGAATTTGCCCGAAACGAAAGTAATCCGTTGGAAAGCGATGTGATCATTATTGATGAGATGTCCATGGTGGATATTTCCCTGATGCATTCCCTTTTGAAGGCAATTACGGTAGGAACCAGAGTGATTTTTGTTGGTGACGTTAACCAACTGCCAAGTGTGGGGGCGGGAAATGTTCTGAAAGACATGATTGCTTCCGAACGTTTTCCGGTAGTGACATTGAACCGGATTTTCCGGCAATCGGAAGAAAGTAAGATTGTATTAAATGCCCACAAAATTAATGCGGGTGAGAATATCCCGCTGGATAATAACAATGCAGATTTCTTTTTCTTAAACCGGAACGATACCCAGGTGATTATTCCTTCCATCGTATATCTGGTACAGAAAAAGATTGCAGATTATGTAAAGGCTTCTCCATATGAAGTACAGGTGCTAACGCCGATGAAGGCAGGAGAGCTTGGGGCGGAAAATCTGAACATTGCTTTGCAGGAAGCGTTAAATCCGAGTATGCCGGGAAAAATGGAAAAAGATCTGGGCGGTGGCCGTATTTTCCGCGAAGGCGATAAAGTAATGCAGATAAAGAACAATTACCAGCTGGAATGGGAAGTCCGCAGCAGATACGGGATTCCGGTGGAACAGGGAACCGGCGTATTTAACGGCGACTGCGGTATTATCCGGGAAATTAATTTGTTTGCAGAACTGATGACGGTGGAATTTGATGAAGGCAGAATGGTGGAGTATCCGTTTTCGGGATTGGATGAACTGGTATTGGCTTATGCTATTACCATACATAAATCTCAGGGAAGTGAGTATCCGGCAGTGGTAATTCCACTATTAACCGGCCCGAGGCTGTTATTTAACCGGAATGTGTTATATACGGCGGTGACCAGAGCGAAGAAGTGTGTAACTATTGTCGGCAGTCCGGATACCGTACAAATGATGATCAGCAATGTGATGGAACTGAAGCGGTATTCCGGTTTGAAACGGGCAATACAGGAAATGTAATTTTGTGTGGAAACCATGAGCAAAGTGTGGTAGAATAAATACAAGATAAAAGTTTTTATGAAGGGAGTTTTTACCATGAACAAAACAGCACTTGTAATTATGGCAGCAGGAATGGGAAGCCGTTACGGCGGAGGCATTAAGCAGCTGGAACACGTTGGTGTCAGCGGCGAAATCATTATGGAGTATTCCATTTATGATGCCATTGCGGCAGGCTTTGATAAAGTTGTGTTTATCACCCGTAAAGAACTTGAGGCAGAATTTAAGAAAATTATTAAGCCTTCCGTGGCAGAGCAGGTAGAAGTAGAATATGTATTTCAGGAACTTGACAATCTTCCTGCAGGATTTTCCGTTCCGGACGGACGAACAAAACCTTGGGGTACCGGCCACGCAATTTTGAGCTGCCTTGGTGCGGTAAAAGAACCGTTTGCAGTTATCAATGCAGATGACTATTACGGAAAGGAAGCTTTTGTAAAGATTCATGATTTCCTTGCGAATGTAGAAGAAAATAAAGAGTGTATGCCGGTTTCCATGGTAGGATTTGTTTTGGAAAACACCTTAAGTGAAAACGGACAGGTAACCAGAGGCGTATGTAAAGTGGATGAAAACCATATGCTTACCCATATTGAAGAAACCTTTGGTATTGAAAAGCAGGGAGATATCGCTGTAGGTAAAAACGGTGCCGGTGAACCGGTAGAACTTCCTCTTAAAACTCCGGTTTCCATGAATATGTGGGGCTTTACTGCAGACTTCCTGGACACCTTGGAAGCAAGATTTGCGGAATTCCTTGGCGGAATTGCCGGTAACGAGGCAAAAGCAGAATTCCTTCTTCCGGAAGTGGTTGGCTCTATGTTAAGAGAGAACAAAGCAAAGGTTAAGGTGCTTACCAGCAATGATCGTTGGTTCGGCGTGACTTATCATGAGGATAAGGATTTGGTAGTACGCTCTTTCCGCGCATTATACGAAAAGGGTGAATATCCGGAGCAGTTATTCAAATAATTTATTCCGACGTTTTGGGAGAGACGGCCGGAAAGGATATCTATGATTACCTGGCTATATCCGGAACGGTGTCCGGTTTGTATGCAAATTGTAACACCGAAAGGAGTAATGGTTCATCCGGAATGTAAATGCAAACTGGATAGCATTAAGGAACCGGTATGTTATAAGTGCGGTATGCCGCTTTCCTCGGAAGATGAGGAGTATTGTACGGTGTGCAGTTACAAAAATAACAGAGGATGGGATCAGGGAAGAAGTATTTTCCCTTATCATGGTTCTGTAGGCAATGCACTTCGGCTGGTGAAAAAGGACGGAAGAGTTGAGTTTGTCCGTTTCTTTGCGAAACAGATAAAAGAAAAGCAACAGGCATTTATTCTTAGGATGGCGCCGTCCTGTATTGTTCCGGTACCGTTACATCCTTCGAAACAACGCTTACGCGGCTTTAACCAGGCGGAATTGCTGGCAAGAGCATTGGGAGAGGAAATGAATCTTCCGGTTTGTTTGCTTTTAAAAAAACAGAAAAAAACAAAGGACCAAAAAAGTCTCGGGAAAAATCAGCGCATAAAAAACGTAGCAGATGCATTTGCTGTGGACGAAGCTGTGTGGCCGGAGGAAAATGTGCCGGAATCAGTGCTTCTTCTGGATGATGTCAGTACTACGGGAAGTACGCTGACGGCTTGTGCCAATACCTTGAAAGCAAGGGGCGTGAAGAGAGTCGCATTTATCAGTGTATGTGTAGCTGAACAACCGGAATAAACTTTATGGGAGGTTAGTATGGACGTAAGAAATTGTAAACAGTGTAACAAAGTATTTAACTATATTGGTGGTGTTCCGCTCTGTCCGGAATGTGTAAAGAAAGCAGAAGACAAGTTTGATGATGTAAAAAGATATATCTATGATCATCCAAGATGCGGTATGCAGGAGGTTTCCACAGAGATGGAAGTCAGCGTGGCGCAAATCCGTAAGTGGTTAAAGGAAGAGCGTTTGTCCTTCAGTGAAGATTCTGAAATTGCATTAAATTGTGAAAAGTGTGGCAAGAAGATTCTGACCGGACGTTTCTGTAAGGGTTGTAAAGACAGCATGACCAACCAGTTCAGCAGCTTATACCGTAAGGAAGAGCCAAAGATTAACATCGAAAAGAAAAAGACAGAAAATAAGATGAGATTCTTAGACCAGCAGTAAAAAATGAAATCGCTGACGTTCCCTATTATGGGTGAAGGAACGCCAGCGATTTTATTTTTTATGATGCGGTTGAAACAGACGGCATTTGAATGCTTATTATTCTGTCTTGGAAATGCCATCTTCTTCAATCAGAAGCTTCCCTTCTTTTTGTAAATGACCGATAGCACGCTTGAAGGCATTTTTGCTTAAACCGAATTTTGCTTTGATTAAGTCCGGAGAGGTTTTGTCATGGTATGGCAGGAAACCGCCGGCTTTTATCAGGGCATCGTAAATAAGAGAACAGTCGGTATCCATTTGTAAATAGGATTTTTCACGGATGCTGAGCACCAGACGGCCATCCGGCTGTACCTTAGTAACCCGGGCGGATACTTTTTCTCCCGGCTTTAATGTGGTAAACAGTTCTTTGTTAGGAATCAGTGCAGAGTAACGGTCATCTACCGCAACATAGGCTCCGAAAGCGTCAATGATTTCATAAACGGTGCCGGAAACCTGATCCTCCCTCTGATATGGGGAATTGGATTGTAAAGAATTATAAACCTTTGCAGTAGCACAGAGGCGGCTGCTCTTATCGATGTATAAGGTAACTAATACAGAGTCTCCCCTTTGCACGCGGAAGGTCTGCTCTTTAAACGGCAGAAATAAATCTTTGGCAAGTCCCCAGTCGAGGAAAGCACCGATGTTGGTTACCTCTTTTACGGTAAGCCGGGCGATGGCGCCCATGGTGAGTAATGGCTTGGCTGTAGTGGCAATCGGACGGTCTTCGGAGTCTTTGTAGATAAATACTTCGACGGTATCTCCGGTGGTAAGGTCTTTTGCCTGGGCCTTCGGAAGGAGGATGCTTGGGACATCCACTATTTCTTTTTTGTCAGGTATAAAGGAGAAATCGGATTCTATGCCCTGATCGCCTAAATATACGCCGAAATCGGTTTTTTTGACAACACGCAGTGTCTGCATTCTTCCTAATAAAATCATGAGTTAATTCCCTTTCTGATAAATTGAACGGTAGTATATGGTTTCTGTGCGGCATCTGCCAATACGATGGTGCAAGTGGTATCCGTAAGGGAAATCAGAGGATAGATTTCATCCATCAGTTTTGCAGATTTTTTATATTCTGCCCGGAACTCGCCTACTTCAAAATCGGCAGGAAGATAATCTTCCGCCATGCGGATATACTGGGCATTATTTACGTGATGATTGGTATCCAGATGGTGTTTGGTTACAAGGAACGAAGCTTCTTTTTGATATTCAGCCGGAAGCGCGATTTTTCTCGGTGCATATTCCATGGTGAGAGGCGGTTCCATCGGATACATGGCAACATAATCGGGGTCAAGTTTGGAAGGACGTCCGGTTTCGGTATCGGTAAAGACCCAGAACGAGTTGGCAATGACTAAATTTTCTCCTTCATGCGTTTGCAAGACAAAGTTACGGTCGCCGCTTAAGGAGCTGAATCCGTATGGCCAGGTGCCGACAACAACAGTTTCACCGAATTTCGGAAGACGGTGGATGATTACCTGCCAGGAACTTAACACCCAGCATTTGTGCTTAGGCTCTAAATATTCGAACCCTGCATGCAGGGATTCGGAATGAAAAATAGTACAATCTTGAAAATAATTTATCAGGGAAGTGAGAGTCAGTTCTTTGTTTGAATCTACTTCGCTAAAACGAATGTCTGAGGTAAAGGAATACATTTTGTTTTCTCCTGTTTGGTACAATACTTATCTAGTATAGTATTGTACCACATTTTTTTCCTCTAGTGTAGAGAAATTATTAAAATTTGCTGGATTCTTTATAGAAAATTGCTTATAATGGTTTCAATGAGTTTTAGGGAGTGGAGAATATTATGGAAAATGAAAAAAAGAACCGCATAAAAGGTGTGAATATTGTTTTTCTGATAACAATATTGATTTCGGTGATTGCACCGTTTTTGCCGTTAGACTTTCTTTGGGGACGGGCAGCACTGGGGGTTATTTTTTCGCAGGTGTGCCTGGTGTTGCCGACGGTGATTTATTTATTGGTGAACAGGATGTCTTATACAGAAACCGTACGGCTTCGGAAGATGCGGTTGCAGGATATTTTATTGACGCTGCTGTTTGGAATATTAATCGGACCGGTCCATACGTTAATTAATGCTTTGTCACTGGTGTTTTCCACAGGCGTCATCGGTTTTACCGTGATAGACATTGTACAGGAAGTACCGTTTCTGGGCGGCATAGTTCTGGTAGCAGTTCTTCCGGCTATTGCAGAAGAAACTGTTTATCGTGGGGCGTTCTATAATGAGTACAGTAAAATTCACGTTTTAAAAGCGGCAGTATTATCCGGTTTTCTGTTTGGTGTTATGCATGGAAATATTAATCAGTTTTGCTATACATTTATTTTAGGAATTTCGCTGGCGCTATTGGTAGAAGCAACAGGCTCTATCCTTTCTTCCATGCTGGTGCATTTTTGGATTAATGCGTCTTCTACTGTAATGACATACCTTCAACCGATTCTGTATGAGAGAAATCAGGCCATTTATAATATGTATAAGGAATACGGAATGAAGGATAAGGTGGCTGAACTGGAGGCGATGCTCGGGGATTTGACTTTGACTTCGGAGAAATGGATGTACCAGATAGTGAAGGGCGGTGTTCAACTGACGGTTCCGGAGGTGTTGATGCAGTATGGGTTTCAGGCACTGGTTGGAGGTGTGCTGGCATTCCTGGTATATAAAAAGCTGGCCGTCAGAAACGGAAACTGGTACCGTATTTGTGCAAGCTTTAAGCCGCAGTTGAGAAAGAAAGCAGAAAATGGTACAGAACAGGAACCGAGACAAAGAATGATAACGGTTCCGTTGGCAATCGGAATTCTGCTTGGCGTGGCTTATATGATCCTTTATGAATTTTTAATACAGAGAGCGGGATAATACATAGAAAGAGCGGCCGGGTGGCCGCTCTTTCCGGTTCTTATACGGTTATGTCAATATTCTGTCCAAGATGAGGATTTACCGACTGCTCCATCATTTTAATCATCATGGCGCCGGATTCTTCTACGGTATCCAAAGTCTTGGCAAGCATGGCGATATTATACTGGTCCACAGTATTCGCCTGTGACATAGCAACGGATAATGTTGGGATATCCATAAAATATCAGCCCCTTTCTGCCTTGTACAAATGGTTTAAGTTTCCATATGTACAGAACCGTATTTTTGTGGTATACTAAAGCTTGGGGTATACCCAAGTATATTATATCAAGTATTTTACTTACTGGCAAATGAATTTTTAGACGGAGAATTACCATGTTTGATTTAATTATTATAGGAGCGGGACCTGCCGGACTGGCAGCAGCTATTTATGCGGCCCGGGCAGAATTAAAGTTTATTGTATTGGAAAAAGAGATTATGAGCGGCGGACAAATTATTAATACGTACGAGGTTGATAATTATCCGGGCTTATATCATATGGGTGGCTTTGACTTAGCCATGAAATTCCGGGAGCATGCGGATGCTTTGGGTGCATCTTTTGTAACCGGAGAAGTGGAACGGATAGAAGCAATTCCTGCGGGTAAAAAGGTAATCTGCAAGGATGGCACGGAATATGAAACCAAAACCGTTATTTTATCCGGCGGTGCCAAGCACAGAAAGCTGGAGGTTCCGGGCGAGGATGCTTTAGCCGGTTCCGGTGTTTCCTATTGTGCTACCTGCGACGGAGCGTTTTTCCGGGGCAAAGAAGTTGCTGTGATCGGCGGCGGTGATGTTGCGGTAGAGGATGCCTTGTTTTTAGCAAGACTTTGTAAAAAGGTATATGTGGTTCACAGAAGAGATACTTTCCGGGCAGCTAAAACATTAGTTACCCGCCTTGCGGAAGCGGAAAATGTAGAATTAGTATACGATAGTGTGGTAAAGGAGATTCAGGGAAAATTCAAAGTGGAATCCCTGGTTTTGGAAAATAAAAAAACGGCGGAAGAAAGAACCATTGCATTAGATGGTGTATTTATTGCCGTAGGTATGTTGCCGGAAACCTCGGCTTATAAAGGTTTAGTAGAATTAGACGCGGCAGGCTATATTGTGGCTGACGAAACGGGAATCACTTCTGATCCGGCTGTTTTTGCTGCGGGAGATATCCGTACGAAGGAATTACGTCAGGTAGTAACAGCTGCTTCCGATGGAGCTAACGCGGTACAAAGTGTGGAACGGTATCTGGCGGAAGTTAATTAAACAGGGAAGAGGTTACGAATGAACTATATTAAGATGATAACGGTGATGCTTGCGGGAATTATGGCAATCTCTCCGATGGAATATACAAAGGGTGAACGCTTGCTCCAAACGGTAGATACTACCGCAGAAGAAGCTGTGCCTACGGAAACTTCCTCTATGGGAAATATCGTGAACAGCGATACGGCGATTGGCGGTATTTCCTTGCTGATTAATGATTATTATAACAGTATCGGGGACGAAGAATCCGGTGATATTTATGTGGATGGTGTTAAGATGAAAGCGGTACATCGTGTACCTTCGCCTTATGAAAATCTGGCCATTGCCAATGTAAAAACTTATGTTAATATCCGGTCCGGTCCATCTACGGAATATGAGGCCATAGGTAAGCTCTACAAGGGCTGTGTTGCCAATGTTCTCGGATATGAAGGTGACTGGGTGAAAATTCAATCCGGTAATCTGGAAGAAGGCTATATCCGCGGTGACTATTTGTTAATCGGCTGGGATGCGGAAGAAAAAATTGAAGAGCATTGTGATAAAGTAGCAACCGTAAACTGCTCCGTACTTAATGTGCGTACCGGTATGAGTACTTCGGACTCTATTTACGAGCAGATTCCGAGAGGGGAATCTTATTATGTGGCAGAAGAGTACGAAGAATGGGTAAAAATTATTCTCGGACAGGATGATAATACCGGTAAGGATCATACCGGCTATGTATATAAGCAGTATGTGGATTTAAGCTATGAGTTTAAATATGCCATAACAAAAGAAGAAGAAGCTGCTCAGAAGGCAGCGGAAGAAGCAGCCAGAAAGGCTGAGCAGGAGCGTTTAAGAAAACTGGCAGAAGAAGAGGCGGCAAGAAAGGCAGCTGCCGAGGCAAAGAAGAAAGCAGAAGAGGAAGCAAAAAAGGCTGCAGAAAAAGCAGAGGCAGAAGAGGCTAAAAAATTATTGGAACAGCAGGCTGCTCTGGCTACGGAATCTGCAAAGCTTCGTCAGGAAGTGGCGTCTTATGCCCTTAACTTTGTCGGAAATCCGTATAAATGGGGCGGAACCAGTTTAACAAAGGGAGCAGACTGTTCCGGATTTGTTCAGTCTATCTATAAACAGTTTGGCTATACATTGCCTAGAGTATCCAAAGACCAGGCAAAGTCTGCCGGATATTGTAATGTAAAGACTGATTTGGAGCATTTGCTTCCGGGTGATTTGATCTTCTACACGGATAAGAAGGGTGTAGTAGACCATGTGGCACTCTACATAGGTGACGGAAAAATTGTGCATGCGGCAAGTAAGAAGTCCGGCATCAAGATTTCCAGTTATAAAACACGTACGCCTTACAAGGCACGCCGCGTAATAGAGTAATATTTTATTTGTTTTAACTTCATTGTTATATAAATTAACTATCCGACGCAAATTTATCCTTCCAGAACACGTTCGCACTACCATCGCGACGTAGTCTCACTAGGTTCGAAAACACCTCACCAAGTGAGAACGTCGCTCCAGGGTTCTGTCCGGATAAATTTGCGCCGGATAGTTTTATTTAGGTATATTCACTGTAAATTAAAAAACAAATGAAAAAGAGACCGATCACGTATCATACCGCCTGTTGCGCCAGCTTCAGGCAGCCCAACACGCCTTGGTTATCATTAAGTGAAGGCGGTACAATATAAGAGTCTAAATTCTCTAATTCTTTTGTCTTTATGTAACCGTTTAAGTATTCTGCCGTTTTCTTGCGTATAAGTGGAAATAACTGTTCCTGATGCATTACACCTCCGCCGAGGATAATACGTTCCGGGGAGAGAATCAGGATATAGTTGACCAGTGCTTTTGCGATATAATCGGCTTCCAGTTCCCAAACTTCCGAGACATCCTTTAACTCCACGCCTTTTTTACCGTAGCGTCCTTCAATGGCAGGACCTGAGGCAAGACCTTCAAAACAGGTATTGTGGTAAGGACAGCAGCCAGTGTAGGAATCGGAAGGATGACGTTCCAGTAAAATGTGCCCGCCTTCTGGGTGGAGCATACCATGGAGCAGTTTTCCTTCGGTAAGAATTCCTACACCGATACCGGTGCCGATTGTTATGTAAATGCCGTTTTGAATATTTTTCATGCAGCCGAAGGAAGCTTCTCCTAAAGCAGCCGCATTCACATCGGTATCAAAACCGACAGGAATCTGCAAAGCATCCGCAAAAGCGCTGCGGATATTGTAATTTGCCCATGCAAGTTTTGGTGTGGTGGTAATAGAACCGTAGGTTTCTGAGACCGGGTTTAAGTCTGCCGGACCGAAAGTGCCGATACCGAGGGCTTCAATAGGATGTTTCTTAAAAAAATCAATCATTTGAGGCATCGTCTGCTCCGGAGTTGTGGTTGGGAAAGTAATACGGTGACGGATGGTTCCGTGTTCATCGCCGATGGCACACACCATTTTTGTTCCGCCGGCTTCTAATGCTCCGAGTATCATAAAATTGGTTCTCCTTTGAATGGAATGCTTTCTTGATTTATCATATAAAATTCTTTCTCTGAATGCAATAGGAGAATTACAAAATATATAGAAAGTTGTGTATTTTCCTTTTAGGGATTGACTTTACAAAAATTGTGCAAACTGCACAAAAAGTGACAACTATTTTCGTCATCAGAGAGTAGAATGGTTTGGAGGGACAAAAGACCTAAAACTGTGGATAACTTTTTATTCACAACGTTTCGGAGTAAAAAAAAGCGGATAAAACTAGTTATTCACAGAGTTATCCACATTTTCCACAAAAATGTACTATGTTTGTGGTATAACAAGTTACTGTGTCAAGGTCGAAAGTTTGTTTTGTTATTTCTGATAAATTTGAGCAAAAATGACAAAAAGTGAAATGTCTTACTTGACATAATGTTTTGCAAAAATATTGTCTAATCAACTAAAAATAACTGAAAATTACAAAAAATACTTGCAAAATGTAGTTACAAATGATATACTGTAGTTGAACACAAGATTTAGCGATTTTAAATCGTGTGCTCAATACAGGTAGCAAAGGAGCTGGTAACTATGCGTTATAACATTTACGGAAAAAATATTGAGGTTACGGAGGGCTTAAGAACTGCAGTCGAAGAAAAATTCGGCAAATTATCACGGTACTTTTCAGAGGAAACAGAGATTCATGTAACATTCAGTATAGAAAAGGAGTTACAGAAAATAGAGGTTACAATTCCTATGAAGGGCAATATTGTCCGTGCAGAGGAAGAAAGCGAAGATATGTACGCTTCCATTGATATGGTAGAGGATACCATCGAGCGCCAGTTAAGAAAATTCAAAAACAAGCTGGTAGACAAAAAGCAAAATGCGGTCAGTCTGTCCCAGGCTTTCCTTACAGAAGACGCGGAAGAAGACGAAGAAGTAAAAATTGTCCGCACCAAACGTTTTGCAGTAAAACCAATGGACGTGGAAGAAGCCTGCATCCAAATGGAATTGCTCGGTCACAGCTTTTTCGTATTCCGCAACGCAGAAACTGACGAGGTTAATGTGGTATACAAGAGAAAAGGAAATACGTACGGTCTGATAGAACCTGAAATTTAGAATGTTAAAAGGAAGCCTGCCGGGGGAAAATAACCCGGCAGTTTTCTTTTTGCCTGTTCATACCTTGTTCATAAAAAATTCAGTTGATTACCTTCTGCGAAAATGGTACAATATAAAATAAACGTAGAATGCGGGATTATGTGATTTTCCAAGTTTGTTCTACTGTATATTGAAAGGGAATAAAAAACATGAGTATTGTTACTAAAATTTTTGGAACACATAGCGACAGAGAATTAAAGCGTATCATGCCGCTGGCAGATAAAGTCATGGCGTTGGATGCCGAAATGGCAGCGCTTTCTGATGAACAGTTAAAAGCAAAAACTCCGGAATTTAAAGAACGTTTAAAAAACGGTGAAACGTTGGATGATATTTTGGTAGAAGCTTATGCGGTTGTCCGCGAGGCTGCTTGGCGTGCCATCGGTTTAAAGCATTACAAGGTACAGGTTATCGGCGGAATTATCCTCCATCAGGGCCGCATTACCGAAATGAGAACCGGTGAAGGTAAAACACTGGTAGCAACCTTGCCATCTTATTTGAATGCTCTTACCGGTGAAGGTGTACATGTAGTTACCGTAAATGACTACCTGGCAAAGCGAGATGCTGAGTGGATGGGTGAGGTTCACCGCTACTTAGGTCTTACCGTTGGCTGTATTTTAAACAGCATGACCAACGATGAAAGACGGGAAGCATATGCCTGTGATATTACCTATGCAACCAATAATGAGCTTGGTTTTGACTATCTCCGTGATAATATGGTAATTTACAAGGAACAGCTGGTAATGCGCGGTCTTCCGTATGCTATCATCGATGAAGTTGACTCTATTTTAATCGATGAAGCAAGAACTCCGCTGATTATTTCCGGTCAGGGCAATAAGTCCACAAAGCTTTATGAGGCTTGTGATATTTTAGCCAGACAGTTAAAGCGCGGTACAGAAAAAGAACTCTCCAAAATGGATCTCATTATGGGTGAGCAGAACGAAGAGACCGGTGACTTTATCGTAAATGAAAAGGATAAGAACGTAAATCTTACCGAACAGGGTGTAGAAAAGGTAGAACGCTTCTTCCAGATTGAAAACCTGGCAGATCCGGAAAACTTAGAGATTCAGCATAATATTATTCTGGCACTTCGTGCCCACAACTTAATGTTCCGCGATAAGGACTATGTGGTAAAGGATGATGAGGTTCTTATTGTAGATGACTTTACCGGTCGTATTATGCCGGGCCGCCGTTATTCCGACGGTCTCCACCAGGCAATTGAAGCAAAGGAAAGAGTAAAGGTTAAGAGAGAAAGCAAAACTCTTGCCACCATTACCTTCCAGAACTTCTTCAATAAGTATAACAAGAAGTGTGGTATGACAGGTACCGCTCTTACGGAAGAAAGAGAATTCCGTGAAATTTATGGTATGGACGTCATCGTAGTTCCGACGAATCTTCCGATTGCCCGTCAGGATTTAAACGACGCCGTATTTAAAACAAGAAGAGAAAAATTAAATGCAATTGTAAATGCGGTTGCGGAAGCACATGCAAAGAATCAGCCGGTGTTAGTTGGTACCATTACCATCGAGGCTTCCGAAGAATTAAGTGACATGCTTCGCAGACGCGGTATTCCGCATAAGGTATTAAACGCAAAGTTCCATGAAATGGAAGCAGAAATCGTTGCGGATGCTGGTCAGCCGGGTGCGGTAACTATTGCCACCAACATGGCAGGACGTGGTACCGACATTAAGCTTGGCGAAGGTGTAAAAGAAGTGGGCGGTTTAAAGATTATCGGTACAGAGCGTCATGAATCCAGACGTATCGATAACCAGCTGCGTGGCCGTGCCGGCCGTCAGGGCGACCCGGGTGAATCCAGATTCTACATTTCCCTGGAAGACGATTTGATGCGTTTATTCGGCTCCGAGCGTCTTATTACCATGTTTAATACTCTTGGTATGCCGGAGGGCGAAGAACTGCAGCATAAGATGCTCAGCAATGCTATCGAAACGGCACAGACAAAAATCGAAAACAACAACTTTGGTATCAGAAAGAACTTGTTGGAGTACGACCAGGTAAACAACGAACAGCGTGAAATTATCTATGGTGAACGCCGTAAAGTATTAAACGGTGAAAACATGAGAAATTCCATCTTAAAGATGATTATGGAAGTGGTAGAGGGCTGCGTAGATACTTGCATCAGTGAAGACCAGCTTCCGGAAGAATGGGATATGGCAGAATTAAACAACCTGCTGCTTCCGATTGTTCCGATGAACCCGATTACTTTAAGTGAAGAAGATATCAAGCATCTTACCAAGAAGGAACTGATGCAGCGCTTAAAGGAAGAAGCAGTTCGCATGTACGAAGCAAAAGAAGCGGAGTTCCCGGAAAAGGAACAGCTGCGTGAGGTAGAACGTGTCATTCTTCTTAAGGTAATTGACCACAAGTGGATGGATCATATCGATGATATGGATCAGTTACGCCAGGGTATCGGTCTTCAGGCATACGGCCAGAAGAATCCGTTAACCGAGTATAAGATGATGGGTTATGACATGTTCAGTGACATGGAAGCGGCTATTGCGGAAGATACGGTAAAGGCTCTGATGCATGTCCGCATTGAACAGAAGGTAGAGCGTGAGGAGGTTGCCAAGGTAACCGGTACAAACCGTGACGATACGGTGGCAAATGCTCCGGTGAAGCGTCAGGCAAAGAAGATTATGCCAAACGATCCATGTCCTTGCGGCAGCGGACGTAAATATAAGCAGTGCTGCGGTCGCTCGTAATACAGCTGAAGCTGCAAGAAAGTAGTTCAATTAGGAAAGAAGGTGACAGGGTTGGTTGAGTTAGACCAGTATAAATATACATTAAATACTTACCGCGAGCCTTTAGTCGAAGTGGGGGATTCACTTTGACCTCACGAACAAGAGGGAAAAGGTAGAAGAAATTGAAGCCATCATGCAGGCTCCGGATTTCTGGGACAACATGGAAAAGGCTCAGAATTATGTAAAGGAACTGAACACATTAAAAAACATTTTGGAAGATTACAAAGAATTGGAAACCCAGTTTGATGATGTGGAAGTTCTTTTAGAGATGGGTTATGAGTCCGAAGAGCCGGAAATCGTGGCAGAAGTAAAAGAAGCACTGGATATTTTTGTGGAGCATTTTGAAAATCTCAGATTGTCCACATTGCTTTCCGGTGAATATGATAAAAACAATGCTATTTTAACACTGCATGCCGGGGCCGGCGGCACGGAAAGCTGTGACTGGGCTTCCATGCTGTGCAGAATGTATCAGCGTTACGCTGAAAAAAACGGTTTTTCCACAGAAATGATTGATTTCTTAGATGGTGATGAAGCAGGCTATAAATCCGTCACTTTGGAAATCAAAGGTGAAAATGCTTATGGTTATTTAAAGTCCGAAAAGGGAGTTCACCGTCTGGTACGTATTTCTCCGTTCAATGCGGCGGGTAAGCGTCAGACTTCCTTTGTGTCCTGTGATGTCATGCCGGATATTGAGGATGATGTGGATATTGAAATTAACGAAGAAGACTTAAGAATTGATACGTACCGTTCCAGCGGAGCAGGTGGCCAGCACGTTAATAAAACGTCTTCGGCTATCCGTATTACCCATATCCCTACAGGAATTGTGGTGCAATGCCAAAACGAACGGTCCCAGTTTCAAAATAAGGATAAAGCAATGCAGATGTTAAAAGCAAAGCTTTATCTGTTAAAGCAGGAAGAAAATGCGGCGCTGGCTGCAGGTATCCGGGGCGAAGTACGGGATATTAACTTCGGTAACCAGATCCGGTCCTACGTATTACAACCGTATACCATGGTCAAAGACCACAGAACCGACTGCGAGGTGGGCAACGCCGGTGCAGTACTGGACGGTGGTCTTCAGCCGTTTATCAATGCTTACCTTAAGTGGCAGGCAACTACACAAAAGTAAATTTCTTCGAAAACACAGAGGAGGGGTTATTTATGGCAACACAGCAGGTTATCTTTAGAGTAAACGAGGGCGAGTACGGTCTGGATGTATCCCAGGTAAATGCTATTGAAACATTAACTGACGTAGTTCCGGTGCCAAATGCGGCGGCTCATATTCTTGGCATTATGAATCTTCGTGGTGATGTTTTACCGGTATTCAGTTTAAGAACAAAGTTCGGCTTACAGGAAGCACCGGTTACGGAGCAGACCAAGGTAATTATCACTACCAGTAATGGCGTTGCGATTGCGTTTAAGGTAGATGAAGTAAAGGAAATTATTGAATGTGATGATGCAAAATTAACAGAGTTTCCGTCCATTGCAAGAAGTCAGGATACTGCTTATGTGGACAGAGTGGCAAATCACAACGGACGTTTGATTCTTTTATTAAATCAGGACAGACTGTTAAAAGCTGACGAGGCTGCGGCTATTTCCCAGCTGGTTAGTAATGTTTAATCATTCGGAGATTTCTGAATTTGATTGATAAATTTAGTTTGTGTAAAAACTAGGAGGATATTATGGAAAAATTAGCAGCAAAAGAGGCTATATGCAATGGTAAGACCTATCTTGGAATCGAGCTTGGTTCCACAAGAATTAAGGCAGTGCTGGTTGGTGATGATTACATCCCAATGGCATCCGGAAGCCATGAATGGGAGAACAAATTAGTAGACAACATCTGGACGTATTCCTTAGAAGATATCTGGGGCGGTATTCAAGACTGCTATCAGGACTTAGCAAAGGATGTTAAGGCAAAATATGATGAAGAATTAACTACCTTCGGCAGCATCGGTTTTTCCGCTATGATGCACGGCTACATGGTATTTGATAAGGATGGTAAGCAGCTGGTTCCTTTCCGTACCTGGAGAAACACTATCACAGGTGAAGCAGCAGATGCTTTAACTGAGTTATTCCAGTTCAATATTCCACAGCGTTGGAGTATTGCTCATCTGTACCAGGCAATCTTAAAGGGTGAAGCGCATGTACCATACATTGATTACATGACAACCTTGGAAGGTTATGTTCACTGGATGTTAACCGGCGAAAGAATTCTTGGTATCGGTGACTGTGCAGGTATGTTCCCAATCGACGGCGAAACCAAGAAGTACAACAAGAAAATGGTTGACCAGTTTGACGCCCTCATTGCTGACAAGAAGTTCCCATGGAAGCTTCTTGATATTATGCCAAAAGAAGGTTATGCAGGTGAAAATGCAGGTACACTGACTGCAGAAGGAGCAAAGCTTCTTGACCCAAGCGGCAAGCTTCAGCCGGGCATTCCAATGTGTCCTCCGGAAGGTGATGCAGGTACCGGTATGGTAGCTACCAACAGCGTAGGCGTAAGAACCTGTAACGTATCCGCAGGTACCAGCGTATTTGCAATGGCAGTTTTAGAAAAGGATTTATCCGAATTACATAGAGAACTTGATATGGTTACCACTCCGGACGGTGCAGCTGTTGCCATGGTTCACTGCAACAACTGTACTTCCGACTTAAATGCATGGGTTGGTTTGTTTGAGCAGTTCCTTGGTGCCATGGGTGTATCCGTAGATAAGAACAAGTTATATGAAACATTATACAAGGAAGCCTTAAAGGCAGATTCCGACTGCGGTAATCTGGTTGCTTACAACTACTTCTCCGGTGAGCATATCACCCATTTTGAAGAAGGCCGTCCGTTATTTGTACGTATGCCTGACTCCAAGTTTACTCTGGCAAACTTCATGAGAACCCATCTGTTTACCGCTATGGGCGCTCTGAAGATTGGTATGGACATCTTAAACGAAGAAAAGGTATCCTTAGATAAGGTAGTTGGTCATGGTGGTCTCTTCAAGACAGAAGAAGTTGGCCAGCGTTTCATGGCAGCAGCTATGGGTGCTCCTGTTACTGTTATGGAAACAGCAGGTGAAGGCGGCGCCTGGGGTTGTGCACTTCTTGCAGCGTACATGAAGAACAAGGCAGAAGGTGAAACTCTTGCCCAGTTCCTTGACAACAAGGTATTTGCAGGTGCAAAGGGCGTTACTCTTGCTCCAAAGGCAGAAGATGTAGAAAGCTTTGAAACCTTCATGAAGGGCTACAGAGCAGGTCTTGCAGTAGAAGCTAGGGCAGTAGAAGCACTTCGCTAGTTTTCATAAATAAAAATATAGTACTGGAAAGGTATCATCAATTATGTTAGAGCAGTTAAAGAAAGAAGTTTACGAAGCAAATATGGAACTCCCGAAGAGAGGTCTGGTTACTTATACTTGGGGTAATGTAAGCGGTATCGACCGTGAATCCGGTTTATTCGTTATTAAGCCAAGTGGCGTAGATTACGAAAAGTTATCTCCGGAAGATATGGTAGTACTTGATTTAGACGGCAACGTGGTAGAAGGCAAGTACCGTCCATCCTCTGATACAGCGACTCACATTGAGTTGTACAAGAAGTATCCGGAAATCGGCGGTGTGGTTCATACCCACTCCCCATGGGCAACCTCCTGGGCACAGGCAGCAAGAGAAATTCCTTGCTACGGTACCACTCATGCAGACTACTTCTACGGCACCATTCCTTGTGCAAGAAACTTAACCAAGGAAGAAATTGATGCCGGTTATGAAAAGAACACCGGAACCGTGATCATTGAAACTTTTGAGAATCTGGGTATCAACCCAATGTACACTCCTGGTGTGCTTTGTGCAAACCATGGCCCATTTACCTGGGGTAAGGATGCACACGAAGCAGTGCACAACTCCGTAGTGCTTGAAGAAGTAGCAAAGATGGCAGCGCAGGCTGAGGTTATCAATCCAAAGCTGAAAACTGCTCCACAGGAAATGCAGGATAAGCACTTCTTCCGTAAGCATGGTGCAAACGCATATTATGGTCAGAATTAAATAAAAATCAAAACGGGCTGTTACAGATATTTTTAAGTATTTTAATATCCGTGTTCGCCTGACTCCTCCGACGGTTGTATGCCCAGTCTGGAACAAACATAAAGCGGTTTGTCCATTCTGTTCATACAACCGTCGTTT
>JAGAQI010000120.1 GCA_017622795.1 Lachnospiraceae bacterium | reverse complement strand
TCACCATAACCTGCGAGATTCGGTTTGCTACCGAACCGGCGATGACTGTCACAGGGCTAACGATACTTCTGTAATTCGCAGCCTGGCCACAAAGAAGGCGGGGAGGTTAGATTCCTATGGAACGGCTTCGCAAGCCGTCGTCTGGTGAGTCCCACTACCGGGGGATGAGATAAATACGGTAACTAAATGTATTTAAGGAAGCGAACGGCTTCGGTTGCTCGCTTCTGTACATAGCGTGTAAGGAGGACACTATGCAATTAAGAATAGACCCGGAATTTGAAAGCCGGATACCACCACTTACCGAAGATGAATTTGAGCAGCTTGAAGAAAACATTTTAGCTGACGGCATTATCATCAGCCCAATTATCGTATGGGGCGAGATAATCATCGACGGACACAACCGATTTCGCATTGTAGAAAAGCATCCCCACATTGAATTTACAACCTGTGGGCGTGACTTCAATGACCGCCACGAAGCCCTTGCCTGGATTTGCAAAAATCAGCTCGGACGCAGAAACCTTACCTTCCAACAAAAGAAGTATCTAATAGGTAAACGGTATGAATCCGAAAAAGCTTCACACGGCGGCGACCGCAAAAGCAGTGAAGTGAAATCAAGTTCCCAAGTTGGTAACTTGATTTCCACGGAAAAAACCTGTGACAGAATTGCAAACGAATACGGCATCAGTAGGAACTCTGTTCTTCGTGCCGAGACCTTTTCAAAGGCAGTAGATATTGCCGATGAGATTGACCCAGGTATTCGCTCGGAAATTTTGGCAGGAAAAATCAAGCCTACCCAGGATGATGTGGAGGCTCTTACACGAGCCACACACGAAGAACGACCGGCATTGGTTGAGGATTTACGAAAACCACCGGAAGAACGGCGAAAGGTTCTCCCCGAAAGGCATCTGCTGACATTGGAGCAGATAGCGGCAGAATTGCCAAACGAAGGCTGCCGAGGGACACCGGAAAGTATGCTCTACGAATTAGAGGATGCTCTGGACACATTTTTCTTTCGTTGGTCTGTATGCCTCAGCCACAACAAAGATTACTTCTTAGCAAAAAAGCATAACCCCAAAGTCAATAAGCTCGCACAGAACGGGCTTGCCTATCTAAATCAAATACTTAAAGGAGAAATTCCATTATGACAACTAAGACAAATAAGTACAACTACAAATCCATCGTTATTCCTGCCTCTCAGCTCATTAGCCCCAGAGAGACCTATCAGAGAGACCTTTTCTCTCGTCGTGCCAAAAAAATCGCAAGTGAGTTTGACGAACGTATCGCCAACGAACCCAAAGTCAGCTACCGTGACGGTAAGTATTACGTCTTTGACGGACAGCATACCATCGGTGCTCGTGTTCTTGTCTCCGGCGACAAAGACGTTCCTATCAAGTGCAAGGTGTACTACGGTATGGACGAACAGGAAGAAGCTCTGCTCTTTGCACAGCAGAACGGTGTCTCTGCTCCTCTGACGGCAGGTGCTCGTATGAGAGCAAAGATTTTCGGTAAAGACTCCGAAGCCTCCGCTTTCTATATGGCAAATGTCTCCGTTGGACTTATGCTCGATTTCGACCACAACCGTGGGCTTGACCGCATCGGTTGTATTAAGACCGCTTTCAATGCCTATAAGCGTATCGGTGAGGAACGCTATATGGAGGCAATGAAGATTTTGAAAGCTGCGTGGGACGGCGACCCCGATTCCTTCCGAACGGAAAACATCATCGCCATCACTTACTTCGTTGACCGTTACCACGGGCAGTATTGTCCTCGCCGTCTTGCGACTCAACTCCGTTCCACCGACCCCTTGAAAATCTACAGAGACGGACGTGCTGTTGGTGTAAATCTGACGGGCTACAAAAAGTATCTGTTCCCGTTGCTTCGCATTTACAACGAGAACGCCGAAAAAAATGCCCTCCCGATGAATTTCTAATATATACCCCGTGGCGACTGCAAACTGTTTGCGGTCGCTTTTACATATCCGTTATGGAATGTAGAAAGGAACTTAACCTATGAAACAAAACTGGAATTATCGCCGTGGTGACATATACCTCGTTGACCTCGGCTCTAATGTCGGTTCCGAACAAGGTGGTTGCCGTCCTGTTCTACTCTTGCAAAACGATGTCGGTAATCACTACGGACCAACACTAATTGTTGCCCCGATAACTTCCCGTGTTTGGAAGAAATCAGAACAACCCACACATTGCCGCCTCGAAAAAATGGCGGGACTCAATGAAAACTCTATGGTTCTTCTCGAACAGATTACGACCATAGACAAGAGCCGAGTGAAAAAGTATATGGGAACTTTAGACAAAGAACAGATGAACAGGGTTGCTGCCTGCATCAGTGTGAGTCTGGGACTTCTTGAATAAGAAACCGAAATAAGGCAAAAATAATATCGTCAGCGTACCGCAGAAAGGATGAGCGAATGGTCGTACACGAACTCAAAAACGATGTTTCTACTGTTAGAATCCACGATGAATTTTGCGAAGAAAATTCTACCCGCTTGATCGGGTCTGTCAGCAGAGTGGTGTCCGAGTCTTATAAGCGAAGATATTTGTCGCAGAAAAACGAGACTCCTGCCGTGGTAGCAATATCTGAACATCAGCCAATGATTACAGCGCTGCAGTCGTAAGGCTGCGGCGTTTACATATTTTACATACCCGACATCATTGATTCACTTTGGGTAAATGAATATAATTATAATTGAAAGGAGGCACCCCATGGAGCAATATGTTAAATATCTCCGAAAATCTCGCTTTGACCGTGATTATGCTGAGTTGAGTGTTGAGGACACGCTGAAAAGACACGAAGCAATTCTTGACAAGGTTGCAGATGACCGTGGATATTATATTGCTAAAACCTATTATGAGGTAGTCTCCGGTGAATCAATAGCCGCACGACCCGAAATCCAAAAATTACTCGAAGAAGTTAGTGCAGGTATTTATGCCGGAGTATTAGTAGTTGACCTTGAACGTCTCGCAAGAGGCAACGGCGCTGACCAAGCTTACATCAGCCAGGTATTTCAGTTTTCCTCCACGAAAATCGTCACACCGACCAAAACTTATGACCCGTGCAACGAGTTTGACGAGGAATACTTTGAATTTGGTCTGTTTATGAGCCGCCGTGAGTACAAGACCATCAATCGTCGCTTGATCCGAGGCAGAGACAGCTCGGCTTCCGAAGGGAAATACATCAATAGTATTGCCCCGTATGGATACACAAGAGTTAAACTGCCAAATGAAAAGGGCTACACCCTTGAACCACATCCGGACGAAGCGCCCCACATCAAAACAATCTTTGAAATGTTTTTGAATCACGCTGGCACTAAAATTATCGCCAATCATCTTAATGATAACAATGTGCCGACCCGCCACGGAGACCTGTGGACGTATTGCACTATCAGCAATATTATCACAAACCCCGTTTATATGGGAAAAATCCGTCGTGGTTGGAGTCAGCAAATTAAAACCATTGAGAATGGCGAAGTCAAAAAGAAAATCAAGCGTAAAAAGAACATCGAAGATTACAATGTGTTCGATGGGCTTCACGAAGCTCTTATCACCGAGGAACAGTTTATGCTTGCACAGCAAATTCGTCTTGAAAAGCAACCTGCCGCAAAGGTAAAAGATGAGTTTGAATTGCAAAACGCATTTGTTGGTCTCCTGTTCTGCTCCACCTGCGGCAAAAGAATCGGTCGAACCACCGGCTCAAAGTCCAGGGATGCAAGAGCGAGATTGCGTTGCGTAAATGGGCGTAATTGTCATAATGTCAGCTCCGATTACGATGTAGTCGAGAAAGAAATCATTTCTGCCCTGCGGGAATGGCTCAAAGGTTATCGCATTAAAATCGACACCGTTGGGTACGCTAAAGACATTGAAGCTCTGAGAAACCAAAACAAAAAACATACTGCTGAACTGCAGAAACTTAACGCACAGTTGGAGAACGCATATAACCTTGTCGAACAGGGTGCATACACGCTTGAAATCTTCAAAAGTCGTCAAGAAAAGCTCAACGCCTCTGTAGCAGAAGTAAAGGCGAAAATCTCTGAAAACGAGATTACAATCGCCAGTATGGAACAGAGCGACAATGCAAAAGCAAACCTCATTCCCCAAACCGAAACCCTGTTAGCCAGCTACGATGAAATGACTAACGAAGAACGTAACGCCCTGCTCAAAGAAATCCTCAAAAAGATCGAATACAAAAAGGAAGCCAATGGTCAGATCGAAATTGACCTGTATCCTCGGCTTCCAAAAATTTAAGGTTCTGTAGGTATCATCAGGTTACCTACAGAACTGTAGGTATCATAAATTGACACACACATGTGTTACCGCACCAATTAATTTACCGTTTTGCATAATCGGTGACCCCGACATTCCTTGTACAATTCCACCGGTTTTCTTCAAAAGTTCCTCATCCGTAATATGGATAACCAGCCCCTTATTATCATTGGTACGGCCAAGCTCAATACGTTCAATTACAATATCATACTCTCTTACCTCTGAATCCACCTGGCAAAGAATCGTAGCTGCCCCCAATTCAATATCCTGCTTCAAGGCGACCGGAACTGCTTCTGTTTCATCCACCATCCCTAATCTCATTTGACCATAGATACCCTTATTGCAGTTTTCTTCAATCTCGCCAATCACGCTAATGCCGGATTGACGTATAATTCCGATTAATTCTCCAGGTGTACCGTTCTTTCCTTTTACAACGCTTAAAACTTCTGCATCAAACAACTTGCCGTTGCAAATTTCCATTAACAATCCAGTATCCACATCCGTAATCCCGTGCCCTAATGCTCCAAACTTGCCATTACTCGTAATATAAGTAACGGTACCGATTCCCTGAGCATCTGTACGAATCCACGCTCCTAGTTTATATTTTCCTGAATAGTCTTGCACCGGCTGAATTTGCACTTTTATTTGCTCACCGGCCCGATTCACCAGTAATTCTATGGCTGAAGAATCAATAGCATCCAATAAGTCCTGCCGTCTTATCCCTGTTTTTCCGTTAATTCCTACAATGTAATCTCCACTAAATAATCGGCCCTTTGCCGGCTCTGCATTTGTCCCGTCTTTTAATGTTACAGTTCCGGTTCCTAATACTAAAATGCCTTCTGTTTCAATTTGAAGTCCGATGACATCTCCTCCCGGTATAACCTCCAGTTCTTCAATCACTTCAACCGAAATTTCCTTAATCGGAATAATTCCAAATAACTTCAGCAGCACCTCATATTGCCCCAGTGATTCCGAACTTACGGAAAACGGTTTTTGTAAATCAATATTAATAACACCTTCCTCTAAAGGTTCCTGATTAACATAAAGAACTCCTGCCGCCTCTTCCCCGAAAATACTTGCCTCCATCGGTACGGAAAAATTAAAATTCTCTTCTTGCCCAAGCAACAATTTAATTTCAGACGGTACATTGATTTTCATCCAATAATAACCGTATGCGCCAATAAATATCAAACTGATAATAGATAGCAAAGCTATTAGCCAGCCCTTCCTCTTTCGCCTGCACAGCACCTGTTCCATAGCCTTCTCTCCCACTCATCTTCACATTTTGTTCCTTCGTTAGTATGGGTGGAAAGCAAGCAAAGTAATCTGCAAAGTCTTCCCATGGAAAAAAGTAAAAGCAGTGAATATCCCTTGTATTCACTGCTTTTTTCTGCACATGTACATTATTATGAATATGATTTGACCTGATTTGCCAAATGTTTCATTTCTTTTGCATTTTGTAATACTGCCGGTGTGATTTCCGCACCTCCCAGCATTCTTGCCAGTTCTGTATAAATTTCATCTGTATTCAACTCATGTATTTCTGTTTTTGTTCTGCCGTCTTCCACAGATTTTTCAATTAAGAAATGTGCATCCGCCATTGCAGCAATTTGGGACAAATGAGTAATGCACAGTATCTGATGATTAACACCGATTTGAGCCATCTTCTCCGATACCATTTGAGCTGTTCTTCCGCTGATACCGGTGTCGATTTCATCAAAAATCAAGGTAGGCACATCATCCTGGTTTGCCAGTATGGATTTCATCGCCAGCATAATTCTGGACAATTCACCACCGGATGCCACTTTAGTAAGCGGTTTAAGAGCTTCGCCCAAATTTAAAGAAATCATAAATTCACAGGAATCAAAACCGGATGCATTAAACTGCTCCATTGTTTCAAACGGTAATTCGAATTGCACATCCGAAAAATTTAAATCCTGCAATGCCGTTGTCATAGCAGCCGTCATTTTTATTGCATTTTCTTTTCTGATAGAAGATATTTTCATACACAAATCAATGCAAACACCTTCCGCTTCTTTATAGTTTTTGCGAAGCTTTTCTAAATATGTTTCATAATTATTGTATTTTTCAATTTTTTGACTACATTCTTCTTTATATGCAAGAACAGCTTCTATGGTATCACCATATTTTCCTTTTAACTGGTTTACCATATTTAACCGTTGTTCCACTTCAAAAAAGCGTTCTCCGGAGTCTTCCATGTTAGATATGTAATCCGCTGCCTGACCGTTAAAATCAGAAAGCATGTCCTGCACACTATTTAATACCGATTCCAAGTTTTGAAGTTCTGCATCATACTCCGAAACCTTAGATAAAAATCGTTGTGCTCTGGAAATGAAATCTTCTGCGTTATCTTCTGCCTCTTTGGTAAAACGCAGGCAATTCCCTACAGATTCCACAATCTGTTTACTATTGGATAATATCTTATACTCTTCTTCAAGTTCGATATCTTCACCCACTCGAAGCCTTGCAGCTTCGATTTCCTCTACAGCAAAAGTTAGAAAGGACATTTCACGATTACGCTCACCTTCATCTACAACTGCATTTTCCAGTTCCTCTTTTACTGCTTTCCAATTTTTATAGGCTTCCTCCAATTGCTTTGGGAGAAGCCCCAGCTGTTCTTTTGCAAAACGGTCTAAAAATTTTAAATGAGAAGACTTTTGCAACAGGGAATGATGTTCCTGTTGACCATGAATGTCAATCAGATAGCCTGCTACTTCTTTTAATATTGCTGTGGTTACTGTCTCTCCATTAATTTTGCAGACAGACTTACCGCTTTCCATGATTTTTCTGGAAAGCACCAGCATTCCCTCTTCCGGATAAATATCCCGCTGTTTTAATGCCTCTACTGTAGTAGAATTTAAGTCACCAAAGGTTAATTCCACCAGGGCGTAATCTGCGCCCCGGCGGATGATATCTTTAGAAACTTTTGCACCGATTGCCGCATTTACGGAATCTATCAGGATAGACTTACCGGCACCGGTTTCACCGGTCATAATATTTAAATGCTCACGAAAGTCTACTTCCGTTTCATCTATGATTGCAAAATTTTTTACATGAAGACTTTGTAACACGAACCAGCTTACTCCTATCTGTTATTTCTTTTTGTTCGGAACTACCGTAACTTTACATCTTAACTTTCTTCCGTTTACAGTAGCAGTAACATAGGTTGTACCAACCTTTCTGGAAGTGAGTTTACCACCTACTACTTCTACAATACTGGAGTTATCGGAATCCCAACGCACGCCGGTGGTTGCACCGTCTACGTACAAAGTAACTCTGTCATCGTAAAGATTCATTTCTACGGATGTTCTGCTAAGACCGATTACAATCACCTGAACCTGCGCAGTTTTACCGGAGGTGGTCATCGCTGTGATTGTTGTTGTACCGGTACGATGTGCGGTAACTTCACCGTTACCGTCTACCGTTGCAATGGTTTCCTCACCGGAACTCCAGGTTAATTCATCGGTAGTGTTATATGGTTTTAATGTATAAACCAGCTTTTTAGATTCGCCGGCAATCAAAACAATCTGCTTATCGGAAACCGTAATGCCGGTTGCCGGAATCGGTTCGATAACCGTTACCCAGCAGCGGGCATATTTTCCGCTGTTATCCTTTGCTTTAGCCCAAATCCAGGTAGTTCCCGGTGTTAAGGCGGTAATGGTGCCGTCTTCATCTACAACAGCTACTGTTTCATCATCGGAGCTGAAGTTTGCATCGGTATAGGTTGCATTGGATGGCTGTATATCTGCCTTCAAGGAAGCTGTATGTCCCTGAATAATGGTTAAAGCATTATGATTTAAGCGGATGGAAGTTACTTCACGGACAACCCGGATTTCACAGGTTGCATATGCACCGTATTCATCATCAACCTCTGCACGGATAGTTGCATAACCGTAATTTACACCGGTAACCTTACCGTTCTGGTCTACGGTACAAATACTTTCATCAGAGGATTCCCAATAAATCGGCATGTTTTCTACTACTTCACCGTGGTTAGTTACCGTTGCTTCCAGTACAATGGACTTTCCGTAGCCTAAGCGGTAATTATCCGGTGTAACCGTAACAATCATAGCCGGGTCCATAACCTGAATCAGACAGAATGCACGGAATCCGCCATCTACGGTTTCACAAGTAACAATAGTAGAACCTCTGGAAATACCTTCTACTTCACCAAGTGCATTCACGGTTGCAACATCATCATTATAGGATGTCCACTTTACATCCTGAATGGTCGGTGCTACCGGCTTAAAAATCGGATCAATCCGGAAAATTTCACCCACATCGATAATTAAATCGGTTGGGTCAAGTTCCAGGGAAATTACAGGCTCCAGTACCGTTACCGTACAGTAAGAAGTAACACCGCTTTGGGTTCTTACCGCAATAATGGCAGTACCTTCTGCTCTGGCTGTAATACGGCCGGTAGAAGAAACCGTTGCTACCTTTGGATTTAAGCTTTCCCATATTAAGGAAGCTTCGGTACTGTTAATCGGAGTGATGGTTACTTCCATATCGAAGTATTCCCCACGGTCCATGGTCAGTTCTTTATAGTTCATTTTAACGCTGGTAGCCTTTTGCTTAACTACTACGTTACAAATGTCAAAGTAGGAACCGTTGGACTCAGACATAATCATAATTTGAGTAGAACCCGGCCCCTTAGCTGTAACCATACCGGAATCATCTACTGTTACAACGGAGGTATCAAAGGATGTCCAAATTACATTTGGATTATCAATATTAGATGGACTAAGCACATAGCTTAATCTTCTTGTTTCTCCGGTGTACATTTCAATATCGTGGTAATCCAGTTCCAAATTTTTAACTACATCCTGAATCGTAAAGGTACAGTAAGTAATTAACAACGGATTGTCCTTCGACTGGGCGGAAATGGTTACCGTACCTGCCTTTTTAAAGGTAACAAGACCGGTCTGATCTACGGTTGCAATACCGGAATTCTGGGTGTCCCAGATAATTTCTTTATTGGTTGTATTATCAGGAGTAAGTGTTGCATAGAGCTGATAAGTCTTATGAGACAGCGGAATAGTTACTGCTGTCTGGGACAACTTAATGCCCTGCGCTTCCTGATTTACGGTTACTTTACAATAACCTACCACGATGTTTTCTGCGTTTAACGCGGTTAACACTGCGGTACCACCGGTTTTACCCTGAATGGTAACGGTTAAATCGGTAGAATCGGTAATTGCAAAAATGCTGGAATCGGAAGATAACCAGTGCAGGGAAGTACCTGCAATACCGGATGGACTTACCGATGCTTTGATGGTTTCATATTCATCAATTTTTAATACCACATTGTCCGGAGTTAACTTAACGCTGGTAACTGCCGGCTGAATGTATACGGTACATACAACAGACTTTTCCACTCCATCGATAACCTGGGAGGCAATAATCTGCACCGGTTTTGTTCCGGTAGCCTTCTTTGCGGTTACCAAACCGGTTTCATCTACGGTTGCCAGTTTTTCATCGGAAGATTTCCAGGTAACCGGAGAAGTACGGTCTGTGGTGTTGGCAATCAACTGATATGTGGAGCCTGTGTACATATTCAGGCTTGTTGTATTTAAAGAAATTTCATCAATTACATAAAAAGTATAAGTAACCAATACGGTACGGTTGCCGTAAGGATCGTTTGGCGCGTAGATACTATCCTGCGGGCTTGGACGGTACTTTACGGTAACCTGCACTTCACCGTTGTTTAATGCAGTCAACAAACCAACCTTCGCATCTAAATCTGCCACATACGGACCATTGATGGCATCCACATAGTCAACCTCTAATAATTCGGAGAATCGGGAGGTTGGAACATTGGAATTACCAAGAATACTGAAGGTATCGCCTACGTTTAAGTATCTCACTGTATCCTTTAATGTTAAATTAACGGTAATATCAAAAGTAACCTTATTCCAGTCTTCATCTGCATACAGCTTATCTTTGGAGGAATAACCGATTACCTGGTAAGTACCTGCCTTTACACCGGTGAAATGCAGTAAACCGTCGATTTCACTGATGCCGTAGGTAAGTAATGTGGTATCCTTCTGGGAAAGTAAGGTTCTGCTCTGGGTAGAACCGTTATATGTAATGGAATATACTTCCCAAGTCATATTGCTTGCCGGATTACCATTGGTATATAATGTAAAGCTGTCGCTGGAAGTATCGAATTCGGTATGTGGCTTGTACTCATCAAAGCCTGCGCCAAATTTATTGGTACCGGTTGGAGATACAATAACGGTAAACTCTTCTGCTTTTTGGTCGCCTGTGGTTGGCTTTAATGTAATTTTGGCAACACCGGCACCCTTTGGAGTGATGGTACCGTTGGTTTCATCCAGTTCGATAACACCGTCATTTGGCCAGTTCCACTTCATGAGGTCACTGTTTACGGTTCTGTTTTCTACACCTTTTAACAGCACCTGGTAGGTTTCGGACTGATTTAAAACTAATACCTTACTGTCTGTAGAAATGGTTTTCCAGTGAGTATCCGCACGGTCAATTTCCATTTTTACATTTACGGTACAGGTGAAAGTATAAGAATTGGATTTATCTGTTTTGTTACCGGCTTCGTCATAGATTGGTTCTTCAATCTGTACGTTAATGGTTGTTTCACCAGGAGAAACCGCGGTGATGGTAACATTGTAACCAAGGTTGCCGCTGCCGTCTCTGTCTACTCTGGCAATGTCTTTATTACCCGGATCGATGCTTTTAATTACAACACCGGAGTCGAATCCGATTGGATTGTCGTTTTCATCTACCTTGGTAAGAAGGAACATGGTGGAACCGGAAATGGTGATTTCATCACCGGTTCTTACTACTTCACCACTGCCCGCGGTAGGATTGTAGAATACGAATCCACCTGCAGAATCCGTTACAGTTTCATCACCCTCTTCTGCATGTGCAGCTCTTGCTTCTTTATTTTCTAAATAGGATAACAGCCCCTTTGCAAAAAGCGGTTCTACCGGCTTTGCCACCTCGCCGGTTCCTTCCGACCATTCCATGGATACGGATGTATTTGCTTCTGTGTTTACATAGCTGTTACCTGCCAGCAAACAAACCGCCATAAAGAAACTGATTGCTTTTTTCATATGCTTCATCATATTCATACCCTCTCTCGTAAAATTTATCTATGCAATATTCGTTATGTACAATGGACATAGTATTCCCTTACCCAATATATCGGCACATTTTGCAGGATATATTAGAGCAGAATACAGAATCTTGTGCTTATTTTAACGGGAATTCTTGGCAGATGTGTGGCATAAATGTTACAGAGAGAGGGAAATTTCATCTCAGATTGGATAACAAATTATTGATTTTGTATGATGTAATGATGCATTTCCCTGAAAGCACATGCTTGAGCACGCATTGTGTTATTTCATTTTAACACAATGTGTTGTATTTGTCAATACTTTTTTCATGCTTTAATTCAAAAAGGGTAAACGTTATCCCAACGCTTACCCTTTTCTTTATATTTCAACTATTCTGTTTCTCAATCACTCATCCCAGTTGTGGTAAACTTCCTGAACGTCGTCATCCTCATCAAGCAAATCAAGAATCTTGTTCATGCTCTTGATATCCTGCTCATCGGTAAGTGTGCCCCAGGTCTGAGGAATCATGGTTACTTCTGCGGAAACTGTGGCAATCTTAGCTTCTTCCAAAGCAGCAAATACTGCGGAGAAGTCTTCCGGTGCGGTAATGATTTCGTAGCTGTCTTCTTCCTCGGCGAAATCTTCTGCGCCTGCGTCAAGAGCAAGCATCATCAGGTCGTCTGCGTCCATAGAGCATTCTTCCTTATCGATGATAATCTGACCCTTTTTATCGAACATGAAGGATACGCAGCCCTGGGTACCAACGTTACCGTTACCCTTGGTGAATGCGTTACGCACGTTTGCTGCTGTTCTGTTCTTGTTATCGGTTAATGCGTCTACGATGATTGCGATGCCGTTAGGACCGTAACCTTCATAGGATACAAATTCATAGTTTACGTTCTGACCTTCGCCGGCTGCCTTTTTGATACTGCGGTCGATGGTGTCGTTTGGCATGTTGTTTGCCTTTGCCTTTGCAACGATATCCTTTAACTTACTGTTGTTGTTTGGATCCGGGCCGCCCTCCTTTACTGCTACGGCGATTTCACGGCCGATTCTTGTAAAGATTTTACCCTTTGCTGCGTCATTTTTTTCTTTTTTATGCTTGATATTAGCAAATTTAGAATGTCCGGACATATTTTCTCTC
>JAGAQI010000119.1 GCA_017622795.1 Lachnospiraceae bacterium | reverse complement strand
TAAGCGGTCCCATCATCCATGTATCCTGTTGTTACAGTTTTCTTTACACAGTTATGTTCGACTTTTTCTTACCTTAAATGAGCGCATGAAACCGGACCACTCGCGTTCTTCTACGAGCAGTTCATAATGACGTTCGCTATTCAGGTAATAATCAAATCTAACTGTTGTCATGTCGTTTCCTTTCTGTGGATATAAGCATCCGCTAAATCAATTTCTGTTTTACTTATCGTCACTATAACACAGAAAATTGAGTTTGTAAATTATACGGGTAGTATAAATTTCAGCGGCAGTTCTTTTTCGTGGTGCTTACTCTACTCCCCATCCACAAACGCTGCATTTATCTCCGCAATCTCTCTTTTCCCTTCGATGTAATCGTGGTACATGTCCCACAAGTCAATGTCGCAGTCTTCCATTGCTTCGTCCGCAGGCACCCACTGGCGGATGAGTTCGATGCGTTCCTGTTTTGTTGTATCTTTGATCAAGTATGATTTCATTTACAAATTCCTCCTTATCCTTTAAACGACATATCAAATGCCGGAGCCATTCCTTCCATCTCACTTCTACTCAGTCCATACTGCCCGGCAAGTCTTCTCCAATTACTTTCCACAATATCCTTTATCCCCTGCAATTCCTCTAGCGCCTGTGCCTCTGTTAATCCATATATTTTGGCAACAGACAACGCCAGATTAAAGTCAATTAAATTATTGTCAGAGTCCACATTAAGCGATAATGTATCCCCATAAATATTAGGATTAACATCATATAACGGGGATAAACTCCATCCATCCTTCACCAATATAAAACCATGATTTCTCAAATGGTCATCTGTGTTTGACACCGCCATATTAAACACGATCCTGCGCCACAGTTCCAATAAATCTTTTCCCGGTGTTGCACTATTAGTTTTAATAATAGATGCAATCTCCATATAGCTGGAACCTTCCGTTGCATTTGCTCCATCCTTTTTACCTAAAAGTGTCATTGCAGAAGCAAAATGAATTCTCCTATCTCCTTCTCTATCAAATCGCTTTGTTAAGAATGTACTTCCTGTTTTAGAAAAGTTCTCCAGCTTCGCTTCCGGAACATTCAAGTTACACAGAACCGCTAAATCGTGGACTACCATTTCCCATGCTCCCACATTGATTTCATCATATTTTGATGGAAATTTTGCAATCCATAAAGAACCATCCGGTGCAACAACAGTCGCCTTAGGTCTAGCCCCACCTAACGAAGAACCCGGTGCTACTAACTGTTTCAACCACTTTTCTTCCATACCATCATCGTTCTTTTCAAATGCCAAAGAAGCTGACTCCAGTTTACGAAGTGTTGTCCATGGTGGAGTTGCCAGTTCTTTATCATCAGACATAAACGGACCACCTTTCGATGTAGAAAATCTTAAGCCACCCATTCTTGTCTCATCATAGACTCCTATCAGAAAATCTACTTCTGTTAAGGTCCTGGGTTTTCTCTCTTCCTTCTTGGCAATAATCGCTTCACGCCTCTTCATCAAAAGACGCCCCCATCTGTCCGGGCAGGAATCCTCAAACACACCAAACATCAATTTATCTGCCGGTGTATACTGACGTCCTTTATACATTCTCAAGTCCGGGTCTAGGGTCACATTATTGGTTAAATCATTTAGCCATTTGTCATCATATTCAAAAGACACTATCTGTTTTCCTCTACCGCCGTCTACATACAACGTACCTATTAACGATGGAGTATCTGATTTCCAATTCTCATATACATAAATCTCATTTACATTATCCATTTAATCCCTACTTCCTTTTTGCTCGTTTCGGAGCTACTAAATTCATATCCTGAATTCTTCTGCCAAACTCATCATCCTGCGCCACTAACTCTAAATCTTTATCCATACCGCCTAAAGCATGTAACACCGCAGCATAAGTTCCTATAGCCACCGTTGGAGTACCTTTTTCTACTGCCCACAACGTAGCCCTACTAATCCCGGCTCTTTCTGCCACCAATTCTGTAGAAAGATTGCGACGCAATCTAGCCAACTTTATCTGTTCACCCATATTTTCTAATATTTTTTGTGTATCCGGCATAACTACCACTGATTTTTTACTCATATTTTCACCCCTTATGTTTAATATATTAAACTAACCATTTCGTTTTGTCAATTTTATTAAACATAAAATTTTATAATTCTGATTTTCTATTATGCCCATTTCTTGTCCAAATATTTATTTTAATGTAATCCCTCGCCTATCCATAATGTACACATTGTTGTACATTGTCAATTTTAATCAGCACTTATTCCTCATTGTTCATTCCCTCATTTTCTGTTATACTATCCCCATACCGTGCCAACGTGCACAAAAGCTTTTTTAAAGGAGAATTCAAATGAAAAGAAAAGGTTTACAAACCCTGATTGCCGGGGTGCTGTCTATGGCTCTTGTGTGTTCCATGAGTGCCTGCAGCTCTACACAATCAGATGACCCAACAAGCGGAGAATCGCAGGTATCCGGCACTGAGCAGGAGACCCCGGGCGAAACTCCCGACTTAACCGCCACAGCAACTCCGGAGCCTACTGCTGTACCGGAAATTACATACGCCCCGGATGAGGACATCAAGCCGACCGGAAACAACATCGGTATCCATGACCCGTCCATCTTCCATGACCCGGTATCCGGAAAGTATTATTCCTACGGTTCCCATATGGTTTGCGGAACCTCGGACAACATGGTGTCCTGGAACTATATCTGCAACTCCACTGTCGGAACTGCAGCAACCAACAAGATTTTCGACAAGGATTTCCGGAAGGAATTTGCGGAAGTGTTTTCCTGGTTAGACATTGCAAAAGATTATGCCGATTTTGGTATCTGGGCACTGGATGTTACCTACAGTAAAGCAGCGGCGGATGCCGGCAATGACCCGTACTTTATGTATGTTTCCCTGGTAAACGGCACTACCCAGTCTGCCATTGCCCTGGCTACCGCCAATAATCCGGAGGGTCCGTTCCACTATGCAGGAACCATCGTATGCGCAGACTTCCGTCAAAGCGACGTGGAAGCCGGACACACCAATCTTTTAGAGGTGCTTGGCAAAGCCAGCGTTGCTGACATGACTGCCGAAGAAAAGGATTTCTATTTTACCAAGGATACGGCAGACTACAAATCCAAGTTTGTGGACTGTATTGATGCCGCTCCGTTTTATGATGCTGAGGGCAACTTCTATATTGTGTACGGCTCTTTCTCCAGTCACGGCGGTCTTCGCCTCATCAAGATGGACCCGTTAACCGGCCTGCGTTCTGCGGATAATTACGATTATACCGACGACGGCCGGCAGGATCCGTACTACGGCAAGCAGATTGCCCAAAAGCGCGGCGAAGGTCCGTATATCATTTGGGTGGAAAGCGACTTATCTTCCACCGGTTACTACTACTTCCTGTTCTGGTCCCAGGGCGTACTCCGTTCCACCGGCGGCTATAACATGAGAATGCTCCGTTCCGAATATCCCGACCACGGATATGTGGATTACATGGGCAATGATGCCTTTTCGAGTACCAACGCCACCACCCTGGGTGTACGTATTATGGACAACTTCCAGTTCGCGGGCATGAACTACTCTTCCACTGCCAACGGCGGTAATTCCGCCATTGTAAGAGAGGACGGAAAAATCTTCCTCCACTACCACAGCAAGAGCGCCCAGACCGAAGCCTATGGCGCAGAGGGCTTTGTTATCAAGTCCAATCAGATGTTCTTAAACGAAGAGGGCTGGTTAGTTACCGCACCGTTTAAGTTCGGCGGCGAATCCATCCGTCCGCTTGCGGTAGAGGATGTTGTAGGCGAGTATGAATTTATTTACCACCGCCTGCAGTACTTTGCAGACCCTGTGAATTTTAACGACAATTTCGTATCCAGTAAAGTAATTACCTTAAATGCCGACGGTACCGTCACCGGCGATTACGAAGGCACATGGAAATTAAACGGCACATACTTCACCATCACCATCGATGGCAAGGACTACAAGGGCGTTGTCCTGCAGCAATACGATGAGAGCAGTCCGCGTACCTATACCACCGTATTTACCGCCAGCGGTACCGACAACCGAACCGTATGGGGAAGCAAGATTTACTATGACGATGCCACCCGCGTCGATATCGATTTTGAGGCGCTTGCCGTTGCCGAATACGCGGAGGAGGATTTTGAAATTCCTACCACCGGCCGTTTACATTCCGATATCACCTGGACTTCCGACAATGCTGCCATTGTGATTGACGGCGGCACTGCAAAGGTTATCTGCCAGGATAGTCCTCAGTTTGTCACCCTTACCGCAACCGTAAAATACGGCAATGCAGAGAAGTCCAACAGCTATATGGTTCTGGTTCCTATGGAGCAATTTAATATTCCGGAAACCCTTTCTTCCGACTACATTGACCTGCCAAAGCAGACGGCAACCGGTGCAAACATCACCTGGATTTCCTCTGACGAAGCCGTGATTAACGCAGAAACCGGTGCGGTAACGGTTCCGGACACTCCTGTGGACGTAAAGCTTACCGGTACCATTGAAAACAGCACCCGTGTCATTAACGTAACGGTAACCGTAATGCAGACACCAACCACCGTGGTTTACGAAGAAGACTTCGATGACATTGCCTCCATCGACACCGCCATTGAAAGCAGTCTCTGGTATTCCAAAAATGCCGCTGCCAGCCTGACCTTAAAGGCAGACGGTAACGGCGGAAAATACATCGAGTTTGCTCCGGGTTCCGCAAATTCCAGAGGTGCACAGTCCAATTTTGCTGCCAGCCTGCAGTTACCAGATGTTTACCAGTTAGAGTTTGATGTAGCTCTTACCGCCGGCAATAACCAGACCACCGAATTTGCCGTAGTCAACAAAAACATGGCGTACAACGGTGTCATTAACGACGGTATTGCTTCCGGCTACTTACTCAAGCTGGCTGCCACAAGCAGTACCCAGTGGACCATTAACGATATGAATTCCTTTGAGATTCCTGCCGGTTCCTGGGTTCATGTCAGTGTACTGGCGCAGACCTCTTCCAGAAAATCCGTTGTCACCATTACGGATGCAAACGGCAAGGAACTTTACAACGGTTCCGTATTCATGAGCACCGCGGGCTCCCTGTGGGGCTTCTATATCCGGGGCGGACGTTACAATTCCGTCACCTGCGTGGACAACGTAGTAATTAAAGCAGAATAACTGATTTATAACATAAAAAATGCACCCCAAAATGTTAGATATGTTTTGTCTAACATTCGGGGTGCACTTCATTTTACCTTGTTTTCATCCGTCTAACTATTTCTTACAACTGTTTCATATAATCATCAATTACCTTCACATTGGAATTCAAGTCATCCATGCTGGCTGCAATTTCCTGCAGGGAAGCGGCCTGCTGCATAAAGTTATCCGTAGTATCCTGGGACTTTTCACCAATAGTTTTCAGCTGTCCTTCAATGCTGGTGAGCATTTGTGCAATCTGCATCGCTGCATTATTGGTATTGGCAGACAGCCGTCCGATTTCCTGGGCAACCACAGAGAATCCCTTGCCTGCTTCGCCTGCTCTGGCAGACTCAATGGAAGCATTCAAGCCAAGAATTTTAGTGGAGTTACTCAGTTTATTGATTGCCGCCAAAATAGAAGTCATTTTTTCGGTTTCTAACAGCAGTTCGTCAATCAGCTTGTTTACCTCATAGGTATTTTCGGAAGACTTCTGCACATCTGCGGTAATGCCGTTGATTACGCCTGCAATCTGGTCCACTTCGGTGGATAAGTCTGAAATTGCTTTCTTGGAATTTTTCACTACAGTGATACTCTTTGCTAACATTAAGCAGCCTGCAATTTTCCCGTCTTCCCGAAGCGGAATGGCATAGGACTTAAACGGAATACCATATACCTTTTCCGATACTTCACGGACCATAACCTCTCCGGACTTCATGGCCTGGGACGGTGTGTTTCCCTCCGGAAACGGCTTGCCAAGCTCGAAGGAAACCGGAAGCTCCGCACAAGGCTGGTTGAAAATAAATGCCTCGGTGTTGGTAATGGCTACGGAAACCGGTTCATCGATGAAGGATGGTATGTACGGTGCCATTTTGACAAATTCCTGTAAAATTTTTCTTTCCTTGCTGATATCCATGATAAATTCTCCCCTAATGTTTTTATCTTGTTATCTGGTAAACTGAGAAATAAACTTCCAAGCGTTTTCGTTGGTATGGTGTCTGCACTCGTGTACCTGCTCACTGACACTGGCAAATGCAGTGCGGCATACACCGTCTTCACTGTCGAAATAATTGATGGTTAAGGTGCTACCTCTGGATTCATCGAAGATTTTTTCCACGCGGTCACCCGGCACGCCCCAGATAGGGTCTTCCCACTGTTCTTTCTCTGCATAGGACATGTTGAATTTCTTCTTTAAGCGGTTTGTTTCTGCCGCATACTGAATTCTTTCCATGCCGGATTCTGCCTGGAACGGTAATTCCGGTAAGTGGGACTTTTCACCGCCGGAGTAGAAAACCGGCACCGGAACGGTGGTGTTTAACTTGTCGCCCAGGTCCTTACCAAACGGATTGTTTCTTACCGGGAACAGGGCACTTGCCGGTGCAAGACCTGCAAACACTTCCGGATATTCCTGATACATATCCCAGGTTTTTCCGCTGCCCATGGAGAAGCCGGTACCGTAAATACGGTGTTCATCAATCTGATAACGCTGCTTTAAGTGATTAAGCACTTCCATTACCTCTGTTGCGGTTACATTCTGATGATTCTCTAAGGAAACATACAAAAAGCCGTAACGGTGGGCAATTTCCCACCAGCCGGATACAAAGGTTAAGAACATGGAGGAATCACCGCCGCCATGGAAACCTAACAATAACGGCACAGGTCCGTTGTCAAATGCGTTATTATTGTAATAAGCAAAATAGCCTACCTTATGTTCTTTGGTGTCCTTAAAGGCGCCACGGTTATCAGGAGAGGTGGTAACCACTACGCTGCCTGCTTCTTCCGTCATGTCCATTGCCGGAAAATCCGGTTCGATTTCCATGTTGCCGCACCACATTTTAAACTTGCGGACAAAGGAAGCAAAGTCTGCTTTATAGTCTGCTGTATCTTTTACCAAAAGGTTGTTGCAGCCCTCGAAGGCCTTGTTGATTTCTGCGGAGTTACCCACACTTAAAATACCGATATCCTTACGCTCTGCCTGTGGCACCACGCTTAAATTCTGCATGGAACACATGGCTGGTGTAATTTCACCCGGTCCCCACAGGTATTCGCCGTTTACTGTCTTCAATAAGTTCTTTGCCACATAGTCGGCAGAAGCACCAAAGCTGTAAATATCCGCACGGAAAATAGCGCCGCGGATAAAGTAGCCCTTAAACTCACCGGTAAAGAAATTGGAAAGCTCCACAATGCCGTCGGAATACCGAGGGTCCATCTTTACTTCGGCAATAACCGCCGCATAAAGGTCATCCGTCGCAGTTGCCCAGCCGCCTTCACCTGTCGGATATACAAACAGTACGGAAGAATCCACCGCAGACGCAATGTCTGCCAGACCGCTTGTGTTGGCAAACGCAATTGCTTCCTCCATACTCTGTCTGTGTTCTTCAAACACAAGCAACAGAGGGGCTCTGAAACCGTAGTTGTTGGTCTGTCCGTCAATCTTTGTTGCCGGTACATACGCCTTTAAATAAAATTTCTCATAGTTGTTTTCCCAGTACTTGCCACCATCCGCCAAAGTGGTGACTACCGGACGAGTCATCATTGCCATAAGTATACCTCCCGAAATAGTATAAAATTAAAACCCTATGCTTATTGTAGCATAGGGTTTTCGAAAAAAACTACTTTGTTGGTTGCATGTTCTGCCCAAATACTGCTAAAAACATTCTTCCGTCTCTACTTCATTCTCCACCCGGTCGATGGCCTGTTCTTTGGTTACCTCCAAAGCCTGTTCATAACCGGTTAATGCCGCAAAGGGGGAAAATTGTGCCGCCCGGTCGATGGCAGCCATGCGCGGATGCTTTTTTGAGGTTGGATGGGGCAAATGTATAATGTCGTCATATTGATGCAAATCTTTTAAACTCATGCCTTGTGCCCTCCGATCTGGTTATTGCGTTCTACGGTCATGGCGCCTTCCTGCAGGTTCATGCCTTTTAACATGGCGTTTTTACCGTAGCGCTTTTTGACGGACAGCATGGCCTCCTGAAGCTTACGTTCTTTGGAAAGTGCAGCCTCTTCCTCTTCTTTTTTCTTTTGCTCTGCCTCGTAATCCGTAAACAAGGTAAGCTGCTCAAAGGCGCCTTCTGTCTGCTCCTTTGCCTGACTTTCATCCATTAACCGGTTGGCAGTAATATTAATGCGGCGTACCAGTAAATCCGGATTGACGATATTATCGTAAAGCTCCATCACCGCATCGGTAATGAGTTTTGTGGAAGAGGTTTGACGCCCCAGGTTTGCAGTACCGTGGGCATGCTTTGGGATTTTTCTTCCGTAACCGTCGGTGACGATTTCTCCTTTATACTTTGCCCGGATTTCCGGGTTGGTCAGGTTTTCGATGTCGTATCCTACCGTAAGCACAAGCTGGTCGGTAACCAGACGTTTTTCTACTAAATCAAGAACTAACAAGTCTGTCATTTCCCAAACGATAAGCCTTGCCTTTTCAAAGGAATACGGGCAGTGCAGTACCTGTCCGGAACTTGTACAGTTGACACTTGGCTTATAAGCTTTGATAAGCTCTATGGTGGTTGGCTCCCACCCCCAGGCATGGTCAATTAACAACTCCGCATTAATGCCAAACAGCTTATACAACAGTTCTTCGTTATAAAAATCTCTTGGACCGCCAAGGGAGCACCTTGCAATGTCGCCCATGGTGTACAGACCGTATTCTTCCAGTTTTTTGCAGTAGCCGCGGCCCACACGCCAAAAGTCGGTAAGGGGACGGTGGCTCCATAAAAGCCTTCGGTAGCTCAATTCATCCAGTTCGGCAATGCGGACACCGTTTTCGTCCGGCTCTACGTGCTTTGCCACAATATCCAACGCCACCTTGCAAAGATACAGGTTGGTGCCGATGCCTGCAGTGGCGGTAATGCCGGTTTCTGCTTCCACCTGCCGGATAATTTTGGATGCCAGTTCTTTTGCCGTCATTTTATAAATGCCAAGGTACTGGGTAACATCCATGAATACCTCATCAATAGAGTAAACGTGGATATCCTCCGGCGCAATGTACTGCAAATAAATATCGTAAATGCGGGTGCTGTATTCCATATACAGTGCCATGCGGGGCGGTGCCGCAATATAGGACACCTCCAGTGCGGCATGCTGCTTTATTTCATCTGCAAAATAGGAGGAACCTACAAACTGCCTGCCGGGTGCCGAAAGCCGCCGTTCTGCATTGACCTCTTTAAGCTTTTGCACCACCTCAAACAGGCGGGCACGGCCCGGAATTCCAAACGCCTTTAGGGATGGCGTAACCGCCAGGCAAATGGTTTTTTCGGTACGGGAGGCGTCTGCCACCACCAGGTTGGTGTTCATTGGGTCCAGCCTGCGTTCCCGGCATTCTACCGAGGCATAGAACGACTTTAAATCGATGGCAATGTATTCTCTTTTTGTTTCGTCCATGTACTATACCTCCTTCTCTCTTTAGTATAGCACAAACCTTGCAAAATTACCAGAACATTTGTTTGTTATTTTAAGAAATCTTCTCTCATCGGTGTGAAAATATCCAATAAAATGCCTTCCTTCAGGCATACACAGCCATGTTCCACGGAATCCTTCTTTAACATCGTATCTCCCGGATTTACCACTTTTTTCACACCGTCAATTTCAAATTCAAACTGACCGGACACCACATAGGTAATCTGGGTGTGGGGATGGTGATGCAATGCTCCTACCGCGCCTTCTTTAAAGTAATTCTCCACGCACATCAATTCGTTTGTATGGGCAAGAATCTTTCTCTCCACTCCCGGAGCACATGGAGTAGCAGTCACATCTTTGTTAAATTTCCAAGCCTGATTCATCTTCTGCGTCCTTTCTGAATTAAACATATACTCACTAATTTAACATACCGTTTTCTGCCACCGCTTTGTAATAAGTGGTTACCGGAATAAACATCTGGGCAAACCGCTTGGTGGCTGTAGTTCCTACCAGAACAATATCCTCTACAATACGTTTTTGTGCACTAAAGCCCATGCCGAGAGACCCTTGCACCATCATACGGAAGGTATTTTTACCGTACTCTAAATACTTTGTTTCTCCGGTAAGCTCATAAGCAATTGCCATGGCTTCCAGCAGTAGCGGATTATTACCGATACGTCCCAGGCTCGGCAGCTCTTTGTAAAAGAAATAACCGGTGTCCATATAACAGTTTTCCACCAAATCATCTGCCGCCGTTAAAATCATCTCCCGGATGTCCTCCCGCGGGAATTCCCTATAGTAGCGCATCAGACTGCCAATTGCCACAGAAATCATAAACGGGACACGGATAGCGGTATTGTCGGTATACGGCGACAGCCAGCCGCCAAAGGTATCGGACCATTCTTTGAACTGTTCCACAATCCAGTCGCACTTTCCGGTCCACTTTTTATCAAAGGTTTCTTTATACAACGCCGTCAGGGTCCGAAGCGCCCATCCGGTTTCTCTTGCATTTAAACCACCGGTTTTACGGTACTCCGGTGTATCCAGCAGACGCAGCACATTCTCTCCAATGCCAAGGGCTGCCTCTAAAAAGCGCTCGTCTCCGGTGAGATGATAACAATCTAAAATACCTTCCACCCACTGGTGACTGCATACAATCACACCGTTCACACAGTGTCCCTTGGTATGCTCCCACTGGCCGCCCATCAATAGCGGATTTTTGCTATAGTGACAAATATCCACATCCCGCTGATGGGTTCCCGTCACAATGCAGGTATCATAGCAACGGCGTACACCGCTTCTGGCATACTGCAGCATGCAGGCGTGAGGATAATCATACTCGTTATTGGTCCACACCAGGCTGCCCTGACCGCGGCCCTGTGCGGTATAATTCGGGTCCGGCGCATCGCCCCAGCAGAGCATGCCGTAGCTTCTGGTATGAATGTCTGCGGACATGGACAGCGCACACTCCACCTCCGAATTTTGGTGCTCCCTGCTTACAAAAATATCAGGGAACAAGCCCGAATCCTCATACACCTTTGGAGAAAGCACCGGAACATCCGGCATCTGATACATGGTAGACTGATGGTTGATGGTCTGTAAGTCCTCATCAGCGCCATGAAAATACAACTGGAACCGCTGTTTGATTGCCATGCCCGGCTGCAACACCTCCGGTCTGCTTCCCTTTGGCACCAGACTGATAAGAATACCGTCTTTTCCGGCCCTGAGTGCCTTTGGAAAGTTCTGATGGGCCTGAAAAACAGTGGCACATAAGCCGCCCTTCTCACCGGTTACATCCGCAAAAAAGGTGCCGTGGAAGGTCTCTGCCGCATGTTCATTGCTCTGGTTCATAATGAATTCTGCATCAATGCTTTTTTCCACGGTTTCTCCCTCATCCCCGGTGAGGAAGCTTGTTTTGTAGTTGGAATCTGCCACACAGGTGCGGACTTTTCCGCCCGGTTCCTCCGGTACCAGCTGATACTGCCAGGAGGTAACAGGCAATGGTTCTTCCGTAGCATTAACCAGGCGAAGTTCTGCATCATAATATGTTTTACCGGCATAGGCCGTAATCCTGGTTTCACACAAAATCCCGTCAGAAAGACTTCCCTGATTGGACAAAATCACACACACCGGTCCTTCTTCCGCTACACTCCAGTCCCCATACTGCATTACATATTCCTTCCCCGTTGTCGTAAGCACCGGGCCTGAGAACTGCTTCTGCACATAGGTTGTGCAAAATTCCATGGTTCTGTTTAAAAGTTCTTTACAGGCATCCTCATCTGCTTCCCGGCATGCCCCGGAATCACTGTTTAGGTCACATTCTACCGTAGCACCTTGGTTGGCCGGAATATCCGCCAAAAAACGCAAAAACAGAAACCGCACGGAACCGTCCGGATAAGAGGATAACACTTTCTTTTGCACCGGAAGCAGCTTGCCGTTTTGCTTCAGACTCACTCTGTCAATTTCCTTTAATACCCCCGGAGCTAACGGAACAGACACAAAGCAAGGCTGTGCTATCCGGTCCCTGTTATATAATTTTTCAAATTTCAATGTAATCATTGTCCCAAAACCTTCTTCTTTTCAAATTGTAAACGCTTACTTAAAGTATAATCCATCCGCATTCCTTTTTCAATTATTATCTGAACAAAACATCGCATTGATTTTCTTGGCCGGATGAGCTATCATAAAAGGAGAAAAACTATTTGCAAGCTGTGTATAAAGGGGTGCTATATGAAACCGGAAATTAAGAAAGAAAACGTCAAGCCTTTGTTTGAATCTAAGTTCATCAAAGTGTTCGATTTGCAGTACGAAGAGGGCAAACATTATTTTAATGCCACCAGACGACCGGCCGACAATTTGATGGCAATTAAGACCGACGAAGAATTTAAAACTGCCTTACCGGATGCCGTCACCTGCGTAGTAATTTTAAAAACCGACGGTGAAGAACCAAAACTTTTACTGGACTATGAGTACCGCTATCCGGCAGGACAATTATTACTCAGCCCGCCGGCCGGTTTACTTGACCCGGAAGATGCCGCCTGCGCCGAACCGCTGCTGGCCACTGCCAAGCGGGAAATCGAAGAGGAAACCGGACTGGTTGTAAAGGAAACCGACAAGCTCTTTACCATCAACCCGCTTCTGTTTTCTACTCCGGGCATGACCGATGAAAGCAACGCCCTGGTTTGTGCCGTCATTCAATTGGATGATACTGCCCGCCTTTCCCAAGAAGGTGCGGTAGGCACGGAATATTTCAACGGCTTCGAACTGATTTCGAAAGAAGATGCTCTCACCCTGCTTCAAAACGGCCGGGACAAAAACGGCATTTTCTACTCCGTTTTCACCTGGGCTGCCCTGATGTACTTTGTATCCGGCCTGTGGGATACTGTTTAAAGCGCCTCACAGCCTCTATTTTAGGATTTTACCAATAACAGGAGGAAATACCCATGTTATATCATTATACCGATTTTACCGCCTTTGACGGCATTATCCGCTGTGCAGAGCTGCGGTTAAACAATATTTTAAACATGAATGACGCTTCCGAAATGCGCCTGTTCATGAACGGTATCTGTAAAGCCGTCATCGCGCGCCTGAAAGCCAACGGTGAAACACCGGCCAAGCTCCGGGAGGCAGAAGCCTTCTTCCGTGCCGAAATGGAAAAGGAATTCTACTATTCCGCTTATGCCGCCTGCTTCTCCAAATTCCGGGATGATGCTTCCCAGTGGGAGCGCTACGGTCACTACGGTCAGGGCGTTTGTATCGCCTTCCACGAAGATATGATGGAAAAAATGACCGGCGGCGCCGTATCCCTCCAGGAAGTGTATTATCAGGAGGATATGGACGAACACCGTTTGGTGGAAGACTTCTTCCGCACCTTTACCGCATCGGAAGAACTATCCGAAAACCTTCCAAAGCTACAGAACCTGATGATTGAAGCATGGATTCAGTCCGCTGCCTTCAAGCATCCGTCCTTTGCCAGCGAAAAAGAGTCCCGCCTTGTGGTATCCCCGTTCATCTCCAATGAATTTGCGGTAGAACCAAAGTACCATGTATCCGACGGCCGTATCAAAAAATACTATCCGTTAAATTTAAACCGTATGTGCAGCCGCTTAAATCTGCACTTATCCGATTTAGTTGCAGAAATCATTATCGGGCCGACCTCTTCCCAGTCCCTGCCTATCCTGCAGGACTACTTATCGGACTGCGGTCTCAATGTACTGAAGGAGAAAATCCACATGTCCAATTGTCCGCTGCGGAAGCCGACATCCTGAGTTATAGCTTTTACCGAATTTAAATAAAACGGAGTTGCAATTTTATCCTGCCAGAACACGCTCGCGCTACCATCGCGACGTAGCCTCACTAAGCTCGAAAAGACCTCGCTAAGTGAGGACGTCGCTCCAGGGTTCTGTTCGGATAAAATTGCAACTCCGTTTTGCTTTATATTGTAATTAGCTATAAATGAAACTGATGTCGGTTTCCGCCACGCCGGACAAGTTTGGACATGCGGATTAGGGCACAGGAGCATACCGCCGCAGTCCTCTCACGCATTAAGAAGGGGGTACGCCCGCATAGCGCTACAGTTAGTAAATTTTCATTTTACTTAAAGCAAAAAGGGACCGCAAATTTATCCGTGCAAAACGCTGGAGAAACGTCGGCGCTAAGTTTCGATGCTAGCGAGAGCGGGTTTTGTTAGGATAAATTTGCGGTCCCTTTTTATTTAAAAACAAATGAAAATCTTACTTAACTGTAACGCCTGTGATATGTGGGTTAACACCTTCATACCAGTAAAGGAAGCCTTCTAAGTCAACTACATCGCCAACCTTTAAGTTCTTTACTGTCTGATAAACTTCAGTAGTGTTGTCACAAAGATAAGACTCTACGGTAAATGTATATGTATTGCCGTTTACGGAAACGTTGAAATATAAGTCATCGCCGTCCTGACCGGAACCGTCCCACTTATAGATAGCTGCGGATTCTACGGTCATTCCCTTGAAGGAAACGAACATGTTCTGCTTTTCAATCAGAGCATCTGTGCCAAGAAGAGCAGTTACATCAGTAGCTTCTGCTACATAATTACCTTCTAAGATTTCGAAAGTTGCATCTACAATTTCTACTTCGCCGGACCACTCTGCCTTATAACCCTTAACGCGGATTTTGGTACCCTGGGTTAACTTTGCAAAGTCTTCTTCGGAACATGCCATGTTGTAGCAGAAGTAAGCGCCGTCGCCATCCTGAAGATAAGCGGTAACCTTGTTATCCCACCAGGACTGCTTGCCCTGTACGTAAGCTTCAATAACTACTTCATCATCAATTGCAGCAGCAGCGTATTCAGCGTAGGTCATAACGCCTTCGGACTTTGCATCTACATCAGCGGATGCTGCGCCTGCAGCTTTTACTGCTGTAATGTGTGGGTTCACACCTTCGTACCAGTATAAGAAACCTTCTAAATCAACCACATCGCCAACCATTAAGTTCTTTACTGCCTGGTAAACTTCGGTAGTATTGTCACAAAGATAAGACTCTACGGTAAATGTGTATGTATTGCCATCCTTGGAAACGTTGAAGTAAAGGTCATCGCCGTCCTGACCGGAACCGTCCCACTTATAAATTGCTGCAGATTCTACAGTCATGCCCTTGAAGGAAACAAACATGTTCTGCTTCTTGATGAGCTCTGCTTCGTTTGCAAGAATATCAGTTACATCTGTTGCTGCTGCAACATAATTACCATCAATAATTTCAAAAGTAGCATCTACGATCTCTACTTCGCCGGACCACTCTGCCTTGTAACCCTTAACGCGGATCTTGGTACCCTGGGTTAACTTAGCGAAGTCTTCTTCGGAACATGCCATGTTGTAACAGAAGTAAGCGCCGTCTTCATCCTGTAAGTATGCGGTTACCTTGTTATCCCACCAGGACTGCTTGCCCTGTACATAAGCTTCGATAACAACTTCTGTGTCGATTGCTGCTGCAGCGTACTCAGCATAGCTCATAACGCCTTCTGCCTTGTTGCCTGCTTCTGCTGCGGAAACAACAGTTACGGATGTGATGTGTGGGTTAACACCCTCATACCAGTATAAGAAACCTTCCATGTCTACTACATCGCCAACCTTTAAGCTCTTTACAGCCTGATAAACGTCGGTAGACTTGTCGCAAAGGTAAGATTCCACAGTAAAGGAATAGGTCTTGCCGTCCTTGGAGACGTTGAAGTATAAGTCATCGCCATCCTGACCGGAACCGTCCCACTTATAAATTGCTGCGGATTCTACGGTCATGCCCTTGAATGCCACGAACATGTTCTGCTTCTTAACAAGCTCTGCCTCGTTGGCAAGAAGGTCTGTAACGTCTGTTGCGGTTGCAACATAGTTACCATCAATAATTTCGAAAGTAGCGTCTACGATTTCCACTTCGCCAGACCACTCTGCCTTATAACCGGTTACGCGGATTTTTGTACCCTGTGTTAACTTCGCGTAGTCTGCTTCGGAACAAGCCATGTTATAGCAGAAGTAAGCGCCGTCTTCATCCTGTAAGTATACAGTTGCGGTATCCTGCCACCAGGACTGCTTTGCCTGTACATAACCTTCGATAACTACTGCATCGTCAATTGCTGCTGCCGCATACTCTGCGTAGGTCATTACCTTTGGAGTTTCAGGTGTTACCGTAAATTCCGGATCAATTTCTGCGTCCGGAGTCTGGGTAACTGCAGGAGCTTCTGTAGGAGCTGTCGTTGCAGTTGGTGCTGTTGTTGCTGTAGGAGCAGGAGTGTCATTCTGCTTGTTACCACAGCCTACACAGCCAAGTACCATAAGAAATGCAAGTAAAAATGCTGCAAATTTTTTCATCATCATTTCTCCTCTTCTGATTTTCAAATTTTGTTAAATAACAATGATACATTATATCGCAAAACCAAAAGAAATCAATAGTTAATTCTCATTTCTTTTGGTTTTTACCAATTGGAATGCTCCGTACAGGAGGATAAGTACCCAGGCACCTGCCAGTACGCCGAGCAACATCTTGGAGCCCTTTGGAAGCTCACCAAGCACCTTTTCGCCCTGGCCGCCACCACCCTGAACTTCTAACTGGTTCAGGCGGTAAAGGGATGTCATGTCGCCAAACAGGTTGGCAAGAAACTCCTCATCCACGGTTTTCTTTCTGCGGACGCCCTTTACGGTTTCTTCAATCATCTGGCCTGCCGCATCACGCAGGGAGGCAGAACCGTTGAATACCGGAGTAACAAAGGTGTTGTCGATATTTTCCAGCAAAAGCTTGGTTGCATCTAACTTTACGCTGTAATACAGCTCGTTATCCTCGCCGGAGCGGGATAAATAGTCCTGATATTCTGCGCTTTCCTGCGCCTTGGAAGTAACCGGTACATACCCTTCGGTCTGGGCGTAGGCAATCTGCACTTCGTTGGTTAACATGAACTGTACAAACAGCCAGGACGCCAGAACCTCCTGCGGGTCTTCCTTGTTGAAGATACACATGGAAGGTCCCTGGGAAATCATCTGCGGATTCTCGGAATCAAACTGCGGAAGCGGCATAACCACGGTTTCAAACTTCACAATTTTCTCCTCCGCAATGTCACAAAGCGGTGCATCGGTACCCATCCAGGTGGCACCGGCAGTGGAGTCAATGGCAAAAATACACTGGCCCGCATTTAAGAAGTTAGCCGGATAGCTGGAAATCTTAAAGGTGGAAAAAGCCCTTGTCTTTCCGTGCTCCGCAATCGTGTATAATAATTCTTTTGTCGTATCGTTGAAGATTTCAATCTCACCCGCATCGGTGGAATAGCCGGCACCCTTTTGCTTCAACATGGTAATCATCATGTTGTCGGTGGATTTGTAGATAAACGGCACCATAACCTTCTGGCGGTTGACCTTGAAGGTATCGTCACGTTCCAGCTCCATAGCCGCCTCAGAAACCTCCCAGAGGAAGTCCCAGGTAAGCTGTTCCGGCAGGGTGTAACCAAGCCGCTCCACAAAGGTTTTGTTGATATAACACACCTCGGAGGAACGCATGTAAGGCACCGCATAATAGTGTCCGTTAAACGCACATTCTTCTAAGAACTTAGGAATAATTTCTTCCCGGGTCGGAGCGTCAAATTTTACTTTCGTACCGCCAAGGCCGTATTCCTTGTCAAAGAACAGTGCGTCCATCGGCACCACCTGGTTTTCACCGGTAAGGTAAGTAGCGATGTGGTCCGGATAGGTAATACACACATTTGGTGTAGTGTTTGTCGCGATATTTGTAATAACATCGTTGTAAATGCGGCCGTAATCGGTGTAGAGACGGATGTTTACCTTTACGTTCGGGTACAACGCCTCAAAGTCGCGGATAGCCTTTTCGTAAATGTCTACCTGGGTACGGTTGGTATCGTTTTTTGCCCAGAAGGTAATTTCATGCTGTTTCGTAGTGTCAAATTCCTCCGGCATCTCAAAAGCAAGGGTTTCTTTTGCTCCGTGGCAGCCGGCAAAGCCTGCCAAACAGCCTACCATGGTTGTAAGAACCAGACCCTTTGCCAACAGTTTTTTCATTGTTTTCATCATCCCTTGGTACCTCCTCTTGACACGCCTTCCATAATCTTGTTGCGGAAGATTAAGAACAGGATGATAAGCGGCAGGGTAATAACCACAACTGCTGCCATCATGGCCGGAATGTTTTCACGTCCGAAACCATTCTCACGGATTTCCTGGATACCGTTGGATACCAGGAAGTATGCCGCATCATCGGTAATGAGGCGCGGCCATACGTAGGAGTTCCAGCACTCAATCACCTTTAAAATGGTGATGGTAACCAGGGTTGGCTTGGCAATCGGAATCATAACCCGAAGCAGATACTTAAAGTCAGAGGTTCCGTCTACCTTAGCTGCCTGATATAAATTGTCAGGAATCTGCTGGAAGGTTTCTTTCAACAAATACAGGTAGAACACCGACATAATGGACGGCAGAATCAAACCTGCGAAGGTGTTTCGCATCTCTAAATCGGTGATGGTTACAAAGTTGGTGATGATAACCAGTTCGTTTGGAATCATCATCATGGAAAGGAACACCACAAACAGTGCATCCTTGCCCTTAAACTCCAGTCTTGCAAAAGCAAAGGCCGCTAACGTAATAACCACTAACATCACCGCTGTGGTAATCACGGTGAAAATTAAAGTATTTAAGAAATACTGCGCCAATGGCACCTGGGTAAACGCATCCAGGTAGTTTTGGATGGTCGGGTTACTGGAATAAAACTTTGGTATGTACTCGGAGTTGTATTCGCCGTAGCTCTTAATGGAAGTAAGCACCATCCAGAAGAACGGGAACAACACCACAATGCCCCAAAAGGTCAGAAGCACATAAGTGAGTGTTTTCACAATGCCCTGCTTCACCTTGACCCGCTGTTCAATTTTTTCGTAATCTATGTTATTCTTCATCGTTTTCTCTACTTTCTCACTAATAATGAACATTCTTCTTGCTCACCAGCAGGTTGATGCAGGTGATGGTAAGTACAATGGTAAACAGGATAATGGCCGCCGCTGAAGCGTAGGACGGATAACCGCCGCTGTCTCCGTAGAGCATGTCATACACATAACCTACAATAGTGTTCATCTCTGCCGCATTTAAGTCGGTGCCAAACAGGGCAACCGCATCGGAATATGCCTTAAATGCACCGATACATCCGGTGATGAATAAGTAGAAAATCATCGGAGAAATCATCGGCAGGGTGATACGCATAAAGGTGCGGAACTTGGAGGTTCCGTCCACCTTAGCGGACTGATAATAGGTTTCATCCACACCAAGCAGTGCACTGGTAAGAATGAGAATCTTAAACGGCATAACAATCCAGATGGTGTACAGACAAAGCACAAACATCTTTGCCCAGTACGGACCGTCGATGAAGTCCACGGAAGTACCGCCAAAGAAATTGATGAGCAGGTTTACCAGACCTTCCGTATACTCGGTTTTCTGGAACAAAATCATGAATACCAGACCAACTGCCAGGGTGTTGGTCACGTACGGCAGGAAGAATACGGTCTGATATAAATTTCTAAGCCATTCGATGGATGCCAGTGCCACGGAAAGCAACAGGGCAATGAGTGTGGATAACGGAACCGTGATAGCCACCAAAATGAAAGTGTTCTTTAACGCCTGCAAAAAGTACGGGTCACGAAGCACATACTGGTAGTTGTAATCACCCACCCCAAAGAATGTTTGGGAAGCGGAATTGTACCCCTCCTCAAAGGAATAAATAAATACGTCAATTAACGGATATACCATGAAGACGCCCAGAAACACCAGCGCCGGCAACAGATACAGCCAGCCCTTGATGGGACCGAGGTCGAATCGTTTCTTTTTCATTGCGCAGTTCTCCTTGTATGTAAATTTTAAGGCTCAAAAACTTTGCCACCTTTTATCATAGCACAAGCCCCCGGATATTTCAATAAAAGCACAATCAGCACCACCGGCTTAGCCGGTGGTTTGCTCTAGCCCTATAAGGGCTTGTTACCGGCACTGGAGTCTAAAGACTCATCGAATGGTTCGCCAGCCGCAACATCATTTACTTGCAGAGCCCTCTGAGGCTCTGTTTTTGT
>JAGAQI010000118.1 GCA_017622795.1 Lachnospiraceae bacterium | reverse complement strand
TCTTCTCTCTTGTAGTTGATTTCGGCATTGATGTAAATTACCTGGTCCATCAGCTCTTCTCGAGGGAAGGAGGTATCCGGTGTTGTAACTACCGAATAGAATGCGTTGTTTACGTTTCTCCAGGAGTAATAACCACCCGGAACCTGAGGAATACCCATTACCCAGTCCATAGACTTTTCCAGTGCCTGGAAGTCGTTTACCGGCCAAGCCATGTTGGTGAAGGCTTCATAGTTTGCGGTAGGAACACGGGCTGCGGAACCCATCAGGGATTCCATTTCACGGCCGTACATGGTCTGTGTTTGAGCATCGGTCCACCACTTTAAGAACTCCCAGGATTCTTCCGGATACTCGGTGTCGGACATAATCATGGAAGCGAGACCGGTACATGCTACGGTACGGTCGATGGTTCCGTCTTCCTTTACGGTACCAGGAATCTGAGTGAAACTCCATAAACCTGCGATATCCGGAGCGGATACGGCGAAGTTGTTATAGGTTGTGTAGTCAGCGATGATGATTGGAGATTCACCGGTACGGAATCTTTCTTCCACGCTGGTTGCACGGTCTAACTTATAGTCTGTATAGTAATTACAGAACATCTTGAATACGTTTACTGCGATATCGGAATCCAATGCGGATGCGGTGCCGTCTTCGTTATAGTACTGTCCGCCGTTCTGATATAACAGAGAAGCAAATAACTGCTCATTCGGCAGCATACCGAATTCCATCTGGTTCTTTGCAAGCACGGTCATGGCAACCTTTACATCATCCCAGGTCTGCGGAACCTCTAAACCGATTTCCGCCAGGATGTCTTTACGGTAGAACATTACCGGGAAGGTAATGGTTTCCGGAAGAGCATACAGGCTTCCGCCGTACTGGAACTGTGTATATGCCGCTTCAGGGAAACGCTCTAACATTTCCTGATAGTCCGGGAACTGTGTCAGGTCAAGTACCGCACCACGGATACCGTAGTTAACCGGAGTATCGTTACCGGTGAACAATACCGCACCGGCTGCACCGTTGGTATTTGCTACCTGGATAGCCACGTCAGGACCTTCGCCTACCAGCTTTGCCTTAAGTAAGGTGTTCATATCTACCAGCTGTACGTTTACGCTGATGCCGGTCTTGTTGGTGAAGGTTTCATCGATTAAAGCTTTGATTACGTTTGCCTGGTCACGGCCGGAACCAACCCAAAGAGTTAATGCCGCTGTATTTTCGTCATCAGAAACGCTACCGATGTTGTTGTAATCAATAACGAAAGAGTAATATAATCTCTTAATTTCGTGAGATAAGCCTGCAAAGAAGCCTGCATCTCTGTCTTCCGGCTGTGCGTCCGGAGAATAAACGGTAATGCAGTCCAGTGCCAAAGGCTGGCTGATAACCTGGGTAATCCAGTTACCGCAGGCACGGACATTCGCCTTGAAGGAACCAAGGACACGAACCACATATTCATTATCCTCAATAACTTCGTCTAATTGGTCTCTCATGGTAAGAAGAACGGTCTTCTTGTCGGAGTTCTTACCTGCTACCACTTCCAGCTTTTCCAGTGCCAGGTTGATGATTTCTCTTGCAGAAACCAGCTTGCCGGTTAATTCCGGTAAGGTAGCTTCCAACTGATAGTCACGGTAGGTATCCGGAGCAACACCGGTTACCTTAATGATACTTCTGTAAATATCGTTTAACTGCTGAACCGCTTCTTCTACCAGACCAACGATTTCGGAGAAGTCACCCAGTACGTTTTCCATACGGATGGTGTGCTTTCCTGCCTCTAAATAGAACTTAAATACCTCACCGTCTTCGCCTGCAAGAACCTCGGTTCTCCAGTTCTGTTCGTAGTTAAATTCGTAGTTGTTTAATTCCGCAAACGGAACCTTGCCGTCGATGGTGATACGGCGGGATACCGCAACGCCTCGGCTGAAGTTCTGCTTTGCATTCAGGGCGATTTCGTAGTAGCCGCTTTCTGCCACGTTGAAATCCCATTCAATCCACTGTCCGACTAATCTCCAGGAGTTGCCGCCGATGGTGTTGTTAAGAAGTTCCTTGGCACTTGCCGGAACTACATCCACGGAAGCCTGATCCTGAGTAGGATATAACATCTGGGAGGACGTCTTGCTTGCGTATTCTGCTTCAATGGTAACTACCTTGCCGGTGGAATCCTTGGCGCCCTGTGCATCCCAGGCTGCCTTAACCTCTGTATAAGCAGGGGTTTCTTCGGCATGGTCTAATACCAGCTTGTTGATAAGCATCGGTTCCTTGATGGAAACTACGCTGATTGTGTGGATACCCTTGGTGAAATATACAGACAACGGTGTGGTAATATAACCGTCACTGTCGTATACATATCTGGTCTGCCATTCCGGAATCTCTTTCATGCCCGGCTTAACATCGTTACCCTGGTTGTCTTTTTCCCAAAGCTTTGTAGTAACACCGTTCTCATCCACGATTGTTTCGTTAACTTCACTGGTCCATACACGGGAAAAGGTAGTCATGGAAAATTCCTTGAAAGGAAGATTACCGTCTACAAAAATACTTCTTTCAATATCGGAGTTCTTGCCCGGTACCGGATAATATACGAAGGACATATTGTACAGTCCGTCTTCCGGAACAGTAACTTCAAATTCAATTAAGGAATCTTCTGTGGTCAGGACACTATTTCCTGCCATTCCCTCATAGTCGGTGTAAACTTCAGGCTGTGCCGCAGCTCCTGCTTCCTCATAGCGGACATAGGAATCTGCTCCTACCTCTACCACTGCCGTCGGATATGCCGCACCGCTGTATTGTTTTACATAGTCTTTGTAGCTTAAGATGGAATCGTCGATATTATAAGTTCCGATAATCTCTTCGAATTCATCCATGCTAAGGTCGGTCTGTGCACCGGATTCTCTGTAAAAGCCCGGATAAATGGTTACCAGAAGTACGGCAACCAGCAGTAGAACCAATGCTTTTTTCCACACGCCTTTCATTTTTTATCCTCCTTTATTTGTTGAACGATTCGCTGATCGGATATGTTTTTAAATCCGGCATTTCATCCAGCGTAATTACCGCTTCATGATCATATGCTTTCTTCATCATATATTCTTCCGTATACTGTTCGGAAAGCTGGGCTTTGATGCCGACGGTCTTTCTGACAAACTCGCCGGACCAGGTTGCCCACATGCCCCACATGGCACCGTCACGAACCAAAAGCTCCGGATCCGGAATACATCCGTTTTCGGTTAAGTAAACCAGCTTGCGCTCGGTTGAATACTCGGCCACTTCAAAAAACTTTGTCGCCTGGGAGGTATATACCTTTTCGCCCGGATAAATATCCTCACCCACAATATCTACATATTCATCACCCGGATACCAATCGGCCGCCTGACCGTTCCATACCCAGATTAAATTATTCAGTCCATACTCATTTGTCAGCTTGTCGTAAAGAAGAACCCATAACTCCTTATACGCCTCCGGTCCGGATGCTCCCCACCAGAACCAGCCGCCGCTGGCCTCGTGAAGCGGACGGAACAGAATCGGAATGCCTGCCGCCTGTATCTCTAAAAGAGGCTGTGCAATGTTGTCGATATCCTTCATCAACATGTCATACCCTGCCTGGTCCTGACCGTTTAATGCTTTCTTTAAATTGAAGGTGGTACTGTCGGTATAGAAGGTTCCCCACCACTCATTTCTGGCGTAGGTTTCTGCAGTATTCCAATGCCAGCAAAGGGTTACGATACCACCCTTATCCCAATAAGCCTGCACTTTTGTAGGAAGTCTTAAGGAAGACCCGTGAGCCTGGTTGACACCGTTATAATCCATCAAATCCATACCAAGAATCACCGGTTGCTTGCCGGTAACGTTCTGGATGACCTGCATTTCCTTGCCGAAGGCACCATCATCACAGTACTGACCGGACAGAACCTTTTTCCCGTACATATCAACCAAAAAGCTCATTAAACGTTTTGCTTCGTCTGTTGCATTTGGGTTAATCAGCTTTGCCTCTACCTGATATAAATCATCCGGTATCGGAGCGGCAGTCTGTACCGTCATCTTATCTAACATAATCCAGCCCCAGGACACGCCCACCGATACGGTATGCTCTCCCGCGGATAGCCACACTCTTTTAATAACAGAATCCTGATAAAAGGTCTGGTCTGTGAAAATGTCACCAACAGGTTCTCCGTCTACGGAAACCGGATTTAATTTTTCGCCGCCATTGCTGGCAATACGGAAAATCAAATCGTAAAATCCTTCTTTTTCGACATTAACCGTAAAAGTACAGCTGTCGGCGTCTACTTTTTGAAACCCGTCTACGTATCCGTTTTTTGCGGTTACGTTTCCGGCAAGCTTAGCCTCTTCTGCCTCATACTCACCGAGAACCACCGGAACAAACGGTGTTGGTGTCGGCGTTTCTGTCGGAATCGGTGTTGACGTCGCCATAGCTCCGTCATCCCCCTGTTTATTGTTACAGCCCGCCAGAGCCAAAAGCCCCAGGGCAAGCACTGTGTAAACCCACGTCTTTTTCATGATTTCCTCACTTCTCTTACGGAAAGATTTTTACTTCATCAGTAATGCTTTGTTTTTCTCAATCAGTTCGCATCTTTGTCTTACGCAGTCCGGACTTCTCATTGGGTCTTCCGGTGTGTTGAATACGTAATCAATAAGACGTTCCATGGTAGTTCCCGCTACGTGGAGACGTGTATCGCTGGATGCATAGTAGATATAAACCTCTCCATTGTCTGTTGCAATGGCACCATTGGTAAATACTACGTTGGAAACATCGCCGACTCTTTCCGGGCCCCTTGGTCCGATAAGCAGGCCCGCAGGCTCTGCAATCACCTTGGACGGGTCTTTTAAATCTGTTGCAAATGCATATATAACATAACGTAAGCCCGCTGCGGTATTTCTTACACCATGGGCAATGTGAATCCAGCCCTTTTCGGTTTTAATAGGCACTGCACCCGCACCGTTCTTTGCCTCGGTGATGGTGTGGTACTTACGCTTACTTGTCATAACCTCTTCGTCTACCACGGCATTGGTGATGTCGTCGCAAAGACCGAAGCCTACGCCGCCGCCGGAACCGGTATCAATGAAGTCATCCATCGGTCTTGTATAGAAAGCATACTTTCCGTTTACAAATTCCGGATGAAGCACTACGTTTCTCTGCTGAGGAGAACGGAGTGTAACCAGATTCGGAAGTCTTTCCCATGTTTTTAAATCTTTGGTTCTTACGATTCCTGCCGCCGCTACTGCTGCGGATAAATCCTTGTTTTCTTTATCTTTGCTTTCGGAACAGAACACACCGTAAATCCAGCCGTCTTCATGCTTGGTAAGTCGCATGTCGTATACGTTGGTTTCTTCCGGACAGGTATCAGGAAGCACCACCGGATAGTCCCAGAAACGGAAACCTTCGGTTGGCTTGTCGCTCTCTGCTACTGCAAAAAAGGATTTTCTGTCGGCGCCTTCTACTCTGGCTACCAGATAATACTTTCCGTTTAATTCGATGGCACCGGAGTTCATTACCGCATTGATTCCGAGACGCTCTTCAAAGAAAGGATTGGTTTCTTCGTCGATGTCGTATCTCCAGATAACCGGGGCATGGTCTCTTGTTAATACCGGATTTTCGTAACGGTCGAAAATGCCGTTGTAGAAGCTTGCGTCTACGTTATTCTTCTTGTTCAGCAGCTCTTCCTGCTTTTTTACTTCTTCATAATACTTTGCATGAATCATGTTCTTCGTTCCTCATGTCTTTCCGTTTCGATTTATTTTGTAAATCCCATTACATATCTTCTTTATTTTGTTCTGTTGATGATTTCCATACACATTCTTCCGTTATGGTAAGGACACTTCCATGGTTCTACAATCGGCTTTTCCATGGCCGGATTTCCGAATTTATCGGTGCACCAGAACCATTCACTACCCATTCTTGCATCCACCACATATTCTTTTATGAAGCCCCAGATATCCTCTGCCGCTTCTTTAAAGCGGGTTTCGGACCGGCGCTTCTCCCAGGCGTTGTAGAAGCCTACCACAGCTTCTGCCTGAACCCACCAGATTCTCTTTTCATCTACCACACCACGCTCGCACTCATTTGCCAGGGAGTGATGGTTGTAGGCGATTTCGTAAATTTTATCTTCCAGCGCTTCATTGATTGGCGCCAGTTTGCGTTTGTAAGTTTCATCACTGAGAACCTGCAGGCCTCTGTCTACCAGCCATGCAGTTTCAATATCATGACCGTAGGAATGAAGGTCAATAAGACTGTTCATGTTATTGTCGAAAAATACTTCCTGGCGCTTCAGCTTCGGATTGTATATTTTTGTTGCGATAGTATCCAAAATCCATTTTAAACGCTCGGCTGTTTCCGGACGTTTTGTTACTCTGTATAATTCGGTATATGCCTCAAACACGTGAAGCAGTGTATTCATGGTACGGTCGGCCATAACGCCGTTTTCGGAAAGTTTATCGTTACTTACTTTATAAAACTCCCGGCTCTGTGCTTCCTTGTAACCGTATTCATCCCGGCACTTTAGTTCGATTAAACGGAACAGGTCGGTTGCAGCCTGCAGCGCTTCCTCTACGCGAAACGCATCATAATACGAAGACAGGGCATAAATAGCAAACGCCTGATTGTATGTATGCTTGGTTGTATCTAACGGCTGGCCCTTATAGTCCAGAGACCAGAACACGCCGCCTTCTTTCCTGTCCAGACAGCGGTCCATCAGGAAACGGAATGCATGGTCTGCATACGGTTTAATACTCTCATCCTTTAATGTCAGATAAGCATTGGAGAAGAACCAGAGAATACGGCTATTTAAAATGCATCCTTTTTCGGAGTCTTTTACCACCTTCAGGTCAGTTCCCATAAATCCGTAAAATCCACCGTAAACATCATCTTTTAAATTTTTCCAGAATGGCAACAGCGCTTCTCTTAAATGCTGTTCCATTTCTACTCTCATAGCCGCTTTCATAATTTCCTCCCATCCGGTTTCCCGGGGCACACCTTGCCCAACCCGTTCTTAAGTAATTTAATTTTACTACTTTTTCACATTTAATCATCACTGATTCTTGATTTTAATACATTTTTATTGACTTTATTGTTTGTTTCTTTGTTTTTAACAAAAAAAGCGCCATCCTTTTGTGCAAATTACACAAAATCAAGGCTGTTTTTTTGTTATTGGTTAACCTCTTAGGTTAAGAAAAACCTAATTTTAAGTAAATTTAACTTGATTATATTAAGTTAACATGGTATAATAACCATGATTCTTGATGCATGTATCAATTTTCTTGTTGATGCATTTTATACAATTTTACCACAAAATACCCTTTTAGTTTTGTAACAAGGAGGCAAATATGGACTTTGTACATTTACTTATGCATGCACTGATTGAAATCCCGAAAACTACTACATCTATGCCTATAACTTATTATTTACCTAAAAATACCACTATGGATGGTAGCTTAACTCCTTTCTTATTCTATCCGCAGGCTTCCGGACACATTATTATGCCTGCCGGTCTTACCTTAAGCTTTCATCCGTTACCTACCTACGGTATCCTGTATGTTACCCAGGGAGCCGGCCAAATCTCCTTTGGCGGCCGTCAGTATGCATTAACCGGCAACTCCTTTGTTTTCTTTGACGGAAGAGACGGTTTTACCTTCACCGCAGGTAACCATTTGGAATATGACCTGCTTTATTTCAACGGTTCCCCGGCACAATGCTATTATGACGAGCTGGTCCGCATCGGCGGAATCTATATTTCGTCCCTGTCCTCCTCCGGCTTAAACTCTTACCTGCGTCCGTTGCTGCCTTCCGGAACCGCCTATGTATCACCATTCGCCTTCCACCGGCTGTTAACCGACTTTTTATCCGAGCTTATCGATTACTCCACTGCAACAGAACCGGGAACTTCTGTACCGGATTACCTGCGGCAGCTCAGGGAATACTTGGACGATAACTTCTTTAAGGACATTACCTTGGAAGGATTGGAATCCCTGTTTGGTGTTAACCGTTACCGGATTTGCCGGGAATTCCGCGAAAATTTCGACCAGCCGCCACTACAATATCTTCACGGCGCACGCATCACCAAGGCAAAAGTCCTTTTGGCAGAAACCAATCTAAAAATCCATGAAATCAGTTATCAGGTTGGTTACGAAAACACCAATCAGTTCATTCACCACTTCAAAAAAATAACCGGCTGGACACCGGCTGCATACAGAGAAAGAAAGAGGTAGGCATCAGCCCACCTCTTTTTGTTTTGCTTTATATTGATACATCCGCTCATCCGCCAGCTGCATTAATGCTTCCAGGGAACCACTTTCTCCCTTCTTTCTGACAGCCACACCGTAAGAACAGGTAATTTCATATTCAAATTCCAGATTAGCGCTTTCTTCCTGCAGCCGTTTGCAAAGCTTTACCCACACTTCAGCAATTACTTCTTCCGGAATGTTCCTTATAATCGTTACAAACTCATCGCCACCCACACGGCAGGAAAATCCGATTTTACCGAAAGTCTCTCCCAGTTCCCTGCTGAAAATCTTCAACAGCACATCCCCCTTATCATGGCCGAAGGTGTCGTTTACATACTTAAACCTGTTCAGGTCCATAAACACGAGAGCGATATCTGCGGATTTCTGCCTTTCTAAATAAGACAGCATTTTAGTACATGCCGCGCGGTTATTACATCCGGTCAGCGGATCGCGGTAGGTTTCGTTCAAGCTCTTGTTCCAACAGTAAATAATACGGATAATGCAGAACACCAACGCCACAATGGCCAGTAATAATACCGATTGCAACATAGTCAGGTTTTCAAACTGCTTTACGACCTCGTCCATAGGAGTACACTGAATAATTGCCCAGGTATAATCCGGAAGATAACACACATACGCCAGATATTCCTGCTCCTCCAGAAGAAGCGTTCCGCCCCGGTGGTCTTCCCACAAAATCGCCTGCTTTACCAAAGACACATCTGATTTTTTCAAATCGTATAAAGAACCTGTACTCTTTATATGATCGCTTTTCGGTGCCGTCACAAAGGTTCCGGTACGGTCTACTATAAAACAGTCGCCATCCAGCATCATTTCACTGTCGGAAATCACTTCCTGTATGGCACTTAAGTTAATGGCACCGCACAACGCGCCCACCTTCCGATTCATGCCATCATAAACAGAAACGCAAGCAGTCATAATGGCAGTTCCGTCTTCGGCATAAAACGGCTCTGTAATATAAGTATCGTTGTTCATCACATTCGTGAAAAACATCTCTCCACCCTGGTTTCTGGTCAGAGCTTCCTCCGGATAAAACCCGGTTCCTCCCGTATCCATAATAAAAATATGACGGAATCCCCACTTGGCAGAGTGATTTTTTATAAAAGCGGATTGCAAATCCTTATCCATTTGATAAATTTCGGGATAGGTTGCCATGGATTTTAGTACTCTGATTTTGTCATCGACAAAAGTTTCAAACTGCTCCTTTTGGCTCATGGTGTTTTCTTCCAATACCATTTGTACAAAATCAATCTGGCTCTGCTCCGCATTACTGGTATAGGCATTAAATACCACCATGGTAACAATCACCAAAAGCAGCATACCCGCCAAAAGGACACGGTCAATCGCCTTAAAGCGGATTTGAATCATCCCTAATTTTTTCCTTCTCATATACGCCCCATTTTTCTTCCGCAAACCCGGTTCGTGTGCTACACTAAATTGCCCTTACACTTTTTCTTTCGATAAATCTGCCTTCAATTAAATGCATCCCTTCACTGGTTTCTCCGCCGGTCATTTTCGTAATCAAAAGCTTCACTCCGGTTTCTGCCATTTCCGTCATGTTAACCGCATAGGTAGTCATCGGAACATTGCAAAGTCCCGGATATAAGAAATCGTCGAATCCCACAATGGAGATGTCCTCCGGCACCCGGTAACCATTCTGCTCCAGCTCCCGGATGAACCAGCTGGCAATGGAATCACAGTTGCAGACAAACGCTGTTGGCATTTCTTCCGGCAACTCAAATTTATGAAAATTATGACGGTCACGGTCACGGTCATCCAGTACCCAGTCTTCGCGGACCGTTTTGTCATGCTCCAGCAAAGATTTCATATACCCAAGATAACGGTCGGTAATACTCTTTGTTGCCAACACGGTTCCCACAAAGCCAATATTGGTATGTCCTTTGTCAAACAAATGGTTTGTTAAGGTATAGGTGCCGTAAAAACTGTTAGAAATGACACAATCCTCTTTGATGGTCTGATCATAAAAATCTAAATATACCGTCGGAGTGGCGTAATGCTCTTTTATCATTTTTAAATAAGCACTTTTTAAGCCCCCCAAGACAATCAAGCCGTCAATTTTATTTTCTTTCAGAAGCTTTGGCGGAATTCCTGCTTTTTCATCTGCGGCATTTAATACCTCCAACATGACAAAGCTGTTGTTTTTTACCGCTGCCATGTTAATCTCCTGATACATTTCCCAATAAAAGGTCTGATATTTTTCTATATAATCATCCGGAACAATAACTCCTACATTATAGCTGCGAACCCGGTCTTCCGGTTTGGAAATCGGTTTTTGATAACCCATTTCTAAAGCTAATTTTTTGATTTTATTACGCATTTCATCGCTGACACCCTTTTGGTCGGAAAGCGCCTTAGAAACTGTAACGGTGCTGACATTTAGCCGTTCCGCGATATCGGACATCTTCACTGTTTTTGCCATGTTAACAAACCTCCCCTAATAATTCACTCTTATTTATTTAAGCTAATTTTTTCACTTTGTTAGTCTTATTAAGTAAATCTTAGTCTAAGCAGAGTAAATTGTCAACAATTTTTACCTTAATCGTTTAAGCAAAAAAATAATTACTTTCCTTGCAGTTTCGATGAGAGTCACTGCGCCGGAAAGTAATTATTTTCTGCGGTGCTTACGCACTAAATAAATTTTATACTTCTACTATACTTCTACGATATGGAATAACTTTGCCTGGAAATCTCCCCAAGGCTCTTCAATGTAAATGCCTGCATTCATTAAAGTGCTGCCAAGGTAAGTTCTGTCCTGCCCTTCGATACGGTAGGTCTTTTCCGGATCTAAGCCTAAGAACTTTAAGCCGCGGCTGCGAGGATTTGGACGACGCTTTACACATACGTAAGTTGCCAGCGCTTCCTTCTTGTCTTTGGAAACTACCATGTACGCATCATAATAATGGTTTTCACGGTAGGATGCCATACGGTAATAATCACCGGTGCGGACTAAATCATTGTATTTATGATACATCTTGGTCTGCTCCGGAATCTGGTTTCTGTCATCCTCGCTGATTTTGGTAATATCCAGCTCATAGCCGAAGGTTCCTGCCAATGCTACGGCACCGCGGGTAGCAAACGGAGTAGTTCTGCCAACGGTGTGGTTTGGACAGTCACTGACATGGGCACCCATAGCGGACAGTGGATAAATCAAAGCGGTACCTTCCTGAATGGTTAAACGCTCGATGGCATCGGTATCATCGGAACACCAAATCTGCGGACTGTAATATAACATACCCGCATCAAAACGTGCACCGCCACCGGAACAGTTTTCCAGGAGCAGGTTCGGGAACTCCGCAATAAGACGCTCCTGCATACGGTAAACGCCAAGCACATAGCGATGGAAAATTTCTCCCTGACGCTCCTTTGGAAGACCTGCACTTGCAATGTCAGCCAGCGGACGGTTCATATCCCACTTTACATATTCAATGTTGGCAGAGTGTAATACCTTTGCCATTTTTTCAAAGATGTAATCTGCCACTTCTTCCCTGGAAATATCCAGTACCAGCTGGTTTCTTGCCAGACCCGGAACTCTTCCCGGCACGGTAAATGCCCAGTCCGGATGCTCTTCATACAACTTGGATTCCGGAGAAATCATTTCCGGCTCAAACCAGATACCAAACTTCATACCCAGCTTATTTACTTCATCCACCAGGTGCTTCAAGCCACCCTGCAGCTTTTCTTCGTTTACTTCCCAGTCACCCAGGGCACGGTTATCATCGAAGCGGTTGCCGAACCAGCCGTCGTCCATAACCAGCATTTCAATGCCAAGAGGCGCTGCCTGACGGGCAATGGCAAGAAGCTTCTCTGTGTCAAAATTGAAGTAGGTTGCTTCCCAGTTGTTGATGAGAATCGGGCGCTTTTTATCGCGGTAGTATCCGCGGATTAAGTGGTTTCTGTACAAGTCGTGGAAACAACGGGACATGCCGCCGATACCTTCATCGGAATACACCAGAACCGCTTCCGGCGTCTGAAACTCTGCACCCGGAACAAGCTCCCATTTAAAATCGTCCGGATTGATACCGGTCATCATGCGGATGTTGTCAAACTGATTGCGCTCCTGTAACGTCCGGAAGTTACCGGAGTAGATTAAATCCATACCATATACTTCGCCTTTATTCTGGTCAGCATTTTTTTCAAGCAGCGCAGTAAACGCATGCTCCTGATGACCGCCCTCACCACGCATGGAACGGGACATCTGGATGCCATAGCTTACCGGCGTGCGGTCGATATAGCGCTCTCTTGCCCAGCTGCCGTACAATACAATTTTATCAAACTCGTTGTTGTCAATATCAAAGGACGCAGACATTGCCTTCGTAACATAAACCGTATTGTCGGACTCGTTGATAACACGGGCATGACGTACCACTGCATCCACATCACTAAATACACTGTAAGAAAGTACCACCGCCAGCTTTGCTTCTTTATCTTCCAAGGTAAGCTCTAAGGTTTCACAATCCTCGTCCTTTTCGCACCAGGTAGCAGGAAGGCCTGCCAGCTTCTTTTTCCCCTTGAAAATTTCATGGCTGCGGTAGGTTAATTTATTCGCGAAGTGGCCGTTTGCGTCCTCCACCCGGATGGCACTCTCGCGGAAATCGCCGATGCCGTGGGTCGGATACTCCATCGGAAACGCATCATAAAAGCTTAACCGGTCTCTTGCATTGGTTTCCGGTGTACCGGCACTCTCATAAATACGCATCAGATAAGACAACGCATCCTCACCCAGCTTTTTGCCGTAGTAAGCATGACCCACAAAGCCTTCCTTGTCTACAATACCGATAACATAGCTGGTGTTTTTGGTGTCCAGCTTAAAAACTCTCTCGTTCTCAAAATAGGTAATTCCCATGGTACTCCTCCTTTATTTTGCTCCTTATTTTCTGCAACTTATTTCGAGGGATGACACTTGTCCGTCACCCAAAGATTTTCGTATTTCCCCCTCATGGTATCACAGAATCTTTAGAAATTCTACTGTTTTTTTACTTGTGCTTTTTGTCGAAATGGGGTACAATGAAAGTACCTTGTAGGGCAGCGCTTTACAAGGTACAATAGTTAAAGGGGTTTTTTATTATGTCATTATCCGTAAAACAATCTAAAATGATCCTGCAGTTACTCAGCAACCGTCTCTCCGGCGAACGTGACGTGGTAAAAATCAGTCAGGTTCTTAAGGAATTTGAGGCCGCTTTTATCGTGGATATTCCAACCTGGAAGTACGACCTGGAAGAATGCTTAAAAAAAGAGCTTTACGGTAATACCGCACTGGGCGTGTTAAAGAATTGGAAGTAAAATTGGATTATATTATGTAAGTAAATTTAAGGCAGCGTTCCGCAAGGGAGCTGCCTTTTGTTATTTTATAATCTTCTATATTCTCTTTTCTTTTCCGCCAAGTAACCTATCAATCACCGGATGAATTACCTCGCTGTTTTCCAATTTATTAATTGCACACACCTTTTTACCTGCATCTTTACTGGAGGCTCCACAATGATATGCCTGTTCTGTCGGCAAATTGTAGTCTAAAACAATCCATCGGTCGTGGCAATCCGGATTCGGCTTGATGCAAAGTGAGGGATATCGGTTAGTAAAATCATCAACTACAGATTGCGTTAAAAAACCTTTCTTCCCGTGACCGTTTTCTGTAAAGAGAATCACTTCTACACCGGGATTCTTTTGTGACAATAGCTGTAAGGATTTTGCATGATGTAGTGGCGCATTTCACGGAAGGTACGCATGATAAAGATACTTTGTTGTTCCGCCAGTTCACCACGAAGAACCGTTGCAAGCATGTAGATGCCTTGTTCGGTGAAGGCATAAGGGAGTGTTCTGCTCTTCGAATTTATATTTGCGGTCGAAAAAATCGACCGCAAATTATCTACTTCTAACTTTGTTAATTGAAACATAAAATCTTCCGGAAATCTTGAAACATTATTTTTCACCTGTTCATTTAGCCGTTTCACTTCATACCCATAAATTGCCGCCAAATCCGCATCCAACATCACCTGCTGACCGCGGATAGTGTAAACCTTGTTGCGGATGCTGTCTACTAACAAAACGTCTGTTTTTTCTTCCATGCTTTGTACCTCTCACGTAATGATGTACAGGAGATTCCTTTAAGAATGCCTGCTTGCTAGTAGTGTAGCACAGCCACCAATCTTACACAATATGTATGTTTTAAATTCGGCAATGTAGCCAAAACCCAAGTCATTTCTTTGTGCAATGTGTCAAAAACCCGTGAAGTCACAATAAGTTACTTCACGGGTTTCGTGTTTTCATATTTTTTGAAGTCGCAAATTGCGACTTTAAAGTCTTTCTTATATTTAGTACCAATTATACCGTCTCTTACAACAGCACCTCTTCATTTGTTCCGTAGAAAATATCGTCTCTGCCGGAAAGCATCTGACAAAGCTTCTCGATACGGTCCCAGTTCTCATTGCCTTCAAACTCATAGCTATGACCCCAGACATAGAAAATCTTTGGTTCGTCAGTTTCCATGGCGAGGAATTCCTCTGCCAGCTCAAATAGCTTTTCATCATCATGATGGCAGGTAGGACGGAATCGCAACAAGTCAGTCTGCACATCAAAATTGTGAGAAGACCAAACTGTACGTGCATACTGAAAGCCAAGCTCATCAAGCATGTTTACCACCTCATCATTGAAGGTACCAAACGGATATGCCATGCCCACCGGGCTCTTGCCAAACAGCTTTGTAAGACCTTCTTTATCCTCTGCCATTTCGCGGCGGGCTTCCTCCAGCGGAAGCTTGGTTAAATCCGGATGGGTCAGGGCATGGGCCGCAATTTCATGACCGGCATACTTTTCCACATTTTCCGCCAAATCCAGACGGTTTACCGGCTTGCCCATATACTCCCAGCCGCCGTTAGTCGGGCCAAGGCCGTAGTTTAAGTTAAAGGTACATTTGATGCCATATTTGTTGAAAATTTCAAGCAGCTTTACGTCCGGTGTGACACCATCGTCGTAGCTGAAAGTTACTGCTTTTTTGTAGTGTTTTGTCCAGTTCATGGGGATATGCTCCTCTAAAAATGTTATTGTTCCATCTGCGCGGGATACGCTGCATCTTGCATAATACGGAGACATTTTTGTGTCATCCAAAAATAGCGGACTACTCTTTTTATCATTATCGTTTTGCCTATTATCAATGCCAACATAGCACTCCACCAGACCATCTTCTTCTCTATAGCCATACACCGTGGTCTCCTCATATTTTTTGCAGAACGAATAACCCAATTTGTCTATACACGCCCGTAAACCAATTTTCTTTGCTTCTTCTGTTGATAACATGCTGTCACCTCCTCAAATATCTTCGAACAAACTGCTTCCAAAAATCAATTCCTGTCCGGTTATTGATGATATAATCGTGCTTTTTTTCTGCCCTATACCCTTCAAAAAACTACGATCATTTTGTGAAGGAGTTATCATCCCCCAGTCAGGATGCGTATGGGCCACTAATTCTAATTTATGCGCTTTTAGAAGATCAAGTAATTCCTCATCTAAATAACAGTGTAATGCAACACCATGAAATAATATATCATTTTCTTTTCCACGAAGCAATGCAAATTCATGACGTTCTGCTGCAGATAAATAGGCTATATCCTTAAGAGATATACTTTCCCTGGGAAACCTTGACCAATCTCCTGACGACAGAAGCATCCTTTCATCCTGTTCCATTCCATACCTCCTATGCAATTTTACACAGGAGATTTTTTGTAAAACTCCTGCTTTTATGGGATTTAAAGTAAGAATTTTTCAGACAAGAGACAGACAAGATTTGCCTGGTTTGACGGAAAATGAAAATAGAAACCTGCTTTAAAAATAGTGTAGCATAACATCTGTTCTTACACAATATGTGCAAAACAAATTCGGCATAATATACAAAAATTATATATTTCAGTTGTGCAGGGTGATGAAACCCGCAGTGGCGGATTATGACATTAAATAATCCTCATGCCGTTTTGCTATTGATAAACTCTCTCTAAATTGATATTATAGTTTTATAAATCAATTACCAAAGAAGGAGAAATATCCATGGAAGAATACCGTATGCCGGATAACAGACTGATTGAACTGTTAGAAACAGAAGAAAACTTTCTAAAGTATATCAACCTGCTATATATAGCCGCAAAAAAATATGTTGTCATGGTTTCTGCCAGTGATACCCCTTGGGGTCCTGTTATGAACCAAACAATGACCTATGCCCTACAAAGCATTGGCTTTAAAGAAGATTTGCAGGGAAAATTCCGGCAAAGCTATGTTGCCATCATTGATTCCGGAACTCTGCTGTATGAAAAGCTTTCTCCCTCTACAACAGAAATTATAGAACAGACCATTGTTCTTGGTGATGATGAAATCAAGCTGCGCAGTGTCGGCTATGATGCCCCGCAACGCACGGAAGCATACATCAAGCTTAACGGAAAGACCGTTTCCACCACAAAACGTGGTTTAAATTTTGTGGTTTACAACAAAGAAGAGAAGACGGTACTGGATGCTGTAAATTTTGATATGTTCGCTCCGGAATTTATCGGAAATCATATGCTAGTTCGAGAACATCTCATTAAAGATTACCTGTCCGAACATCCGGGAACCTTATTTGCCTGCTTTAATCTTCCCGCATTTCCGACACATAACCTTACACAATACGAATGTATGATTCAGCAAAATAATCCTGACTTACCATTGATTCTGGCAAATCTGGATAAAAATGTTTTTTCCATTAACCGTTATTATGATACAGCCGGAGCAACCGAAGTATTACAAGCTCCTAAAACCGGTCCTGACGAAAACAGCCACCGCTCTTTAGCAGAACACCAAAGCGATTGGGTTAATATTATAGATGCCCATCGTGTCACAAAATTTCAACCATCAAAAAGAAAACATACCATTTTTCTTATCGGTAAAGAAAATGTATTTGGTGCAGGTGTAAGCGACAAACATACCATGGCTTCCTTTTTGCAGGCACTGTTTGCCCAGCACCTTCCGGAAGAAGAATTTGCCGTAGAAAATTATGGCCAATATTTTGAAGAGGAATTAACCATACAAGAACTCAAAAGAATTTTATACCGGCTTCCTGTTTGTCCGTGGGGGGGGGACATTATTCTTTGGAATACAGACAAAACGGCAGATCTTCCATTTATTGATATAAGCGCAGCCTCTGTGGTTCCTCGACGCAACGACATTTTCTTAGACAAGAAACATTATACACCACATGGGCATAAGCTGATTGCAGACCGCCTCTATCAAGGATTAATCGAACTGGAGCTGCTTCCTGTTACATATTTGCAAGGAAATGAACGGTATAATCATTTTCCGTCTGTAAAAGAACAAAGGCTTTCTGTCAGCGCTTTACGGGAAGAAAAAAATTTCCAAAACTACATGAAGAAACTGAAATCTTTTGCAGAAAAATACACCATTTGTATTGTCTCCTATAGAACCCCTTGTGGTAAATGGTTTACTAAAGAAGATTCCCAATTGCTGTTAGACCTTGGGCTAAAAATTGATTTATTCCAAAAAGACAACTATTCCTATGCCGCTATTTTAGACGCCGGAATTCCTGTTTTTGAAAAATTGTCCGATGCTCCATCCCAGCCAATAGAAATAACCGGAATACTAGGGGGAAATCAAATCGAATTACGCAGCTCTGCATGCAGAGAAAACGGAAAGGATGCCCGATACATTAAATTAAACGGAAAACAAACCGCATCTCTGGGATTTGGACCCGCATTATATTTCGTTCTTTACGACAAAGAACACCAGCTGGTATTAGATTCCGTCAACTTCAACCTTTTTACAAAAAGCTTTTCCTGTTACCGTTCTTCCTCCACAAACGATTGGGTAAAGCACTGGCGCAAACAACACCCAAATGTTGTTCTCGCCGCATATAGATCCATCATTTTTCCAGATAAAACTCTAACACAAAACGAGGAATATATTTTAAAGAATACGCCTGATATGACACAAATATCCAGCCTTTTAAATGATCCGGAATTTATCTTACATTCCTATTATAGCAACGAAGAAATATCGGAAGTATTAAGTATACCTGCTTCTTATCACGACAGCAACGGTGTGCGGCATTTTTATGATGTACAAAAAAACGGAGTAACTATTATCGGCGGACACCGTGTAACCTTCTTCCAGCCGGAAAATCCAACGCGGACACTCTATCTGGTGGGCGGATGCATGTCATATGGTGTCGGAAATCGCGACGAACACACCCTGGCTTCCAATCTGCAAGCATTGTTAAACCAACACTGTCCGGAAGAAAAAATCATTGTACAGAATTATGGCTACTTTCTGTTAGGCGCGGAAGATACACAAGATGATGAGCGTCTGAAGATTTTAGAATCATTACCTGTAAAAAGCGGAGACATTGTTCTTTTAGACCAACGTGTTTCACCGGATATTCCGCACTTTCAGGTTCATACGGTTGCCCAGGAAAACCGGGCAGTGGAAACCTTTTTTGACCGGGCTCACTATACACCGGATGGGCAAAGATTATGGGCAGAAAAGATATTTTCCGAATTTATGGAGCATGATATGCTTACCAAAGCGAAAGAAGCAGAAAACATCGTACCTCCTGCCCCGGAAGGCTCCAACTACTCCCTGGATGAAAATGATACCAGCGAATTAACCCTATATAAAAAGTCCCTGCTGGATTTTTATCAGGATTTAAGCATTGCAACGGAAGGAAACAGTACAGCTGCAGTATTTGGTTCTATCGTCATGAACTGTAATCCTTTTACCTTAGGACATCGCTATGTTATTGACAAGGCTCTGGAGCAGTGTGACTACCTGGTTCTTTTTGTTGTAGAAGAGGACAAATCGGTCTTTCCGTTTGAAGACCGTTTCCAGCTCGTGGTGGAAGGTACCGCAGATTTACCAAATGTTATTGTAATTCCAAGCGGACGTTTTATTATTTCTTCCCTGACCTTCTCTGAATATTTCAACAAATCAGAGTTACAGGAAGTTGAAATAGACACCTCCAAGGATTTGTTACTTTTTGCCCGTGAAATTGCACCTTGTCTGCATATTCAAAAACGGTTTGCCGGCGAAGAACCTTTCGATGCAGTCACCCGGCAATATAATGAATCCATGAAAAAGATTCTACCGGAATACGGTATTGAATTTGTAGAAATACCAAGAAAAAGCGTTAAAGAAGAAGTCATAAGTGCATCCCGCGTACGGGCACTGTTAGAGAAAAAAGATTTCGAAGCAATACGCGCCCTTGTACCGGACTCTACCTTCCAATACCTTTTGGATAAATTTCAATAGAATCCTATCAAAAAAGCCATGGTTTAGGATAGTTTTATTATCCTAAACCATGGCTTTTCTTATCATTCCTTATTTGATAATCTCTTGTAAGGAAATTATCTGCGCCGTTTCATCCCCCTCCAGAATCTCCTTACAAATGTTATCATAATCATAGACCACTGTTATAATATATGGTATGTCTCTATAAAGCACAGCTTCCGAAATATCCAAAACCGGAACCGCATCAATTACCGTTCCCGCTTTACTTTTATCCACAAATGCTATTACTTCACAGTTATTCTTTATCATTTCATAACACTGTTTTCCGATATTTCCTGCTCCATATAGGATAACCTTACGTGGCAGTCGAATTTTATTTATGTCTGTGTTTAGTAACTTTAATAGAAGTTTATAACGCTTATCATTCATTTCCAAAGTTTGATATTTTTTCTTCTCTGCCTGATTATCAAACATCATATTCTGAATCATTCTTACTGAATCATAACGTTCTGCACAAAATTCTAAAAACTCTTTTTGTTCGTCAAACCAACCACGTAACAAAGAATGAGGTTGCCCAACCCACGGGTTGCTCATAATAAAAAACGGAAATGGCAGTGCTTTAACTTCTATTCCTTCTTTGATTAAAAATACTATCTGATTATTGACATTATTCTTTTTTATTACCTTATCAATATACTTCTGATTATTAACTATATACTCTATTTCTTCCTTCGAACTCACGGCACGCAAAAAGCAGGTTGGCTTACAAATTTCCCACAAAAAGCGATCTATCTTTCTCTGATAATTATCCCTCAACAATTCGTATTCTTCCTGAAAGGAAACCTGTTCGTGCAAGAAAATAAATCCGTTACTTTTATCTGAAAATTTTTTCGGATTACCTTCATAAAGCTCCAGATTATCCTTTTCCAGAAATCCTGCAAAATCATGTTCCAAATAATAAAGAACTCCTTGTAAGCTCTCTGTAACCAGCCAATCAAAAACACCGGAAAAACCACGAAAACCATATTTGCTCATCGATGCTGCAACCGGACAAGCTGAACCCAGAGATACAAAATTATCAACTTTCATGTCTACCTCTCACACCTACTTATTTCTTTATCAAGTGCTTCATCCTATAAAGTGCCTCGCTTTCCGTTTCTTCGTCTGTAAACACCTCAAATATCAGTGGCTTTTCCAATAACTCAGCTGAAACAAATCTTTCTAAACAGGACAAATATTCCTCTTTATTACCTGCACTCATATACTCAAAGCCAAGGTCCTGCGCATAGTGACGCACCAGGTCAGAAGATTTGTTTCCATAATGTCCATCCGCGGCCAAATACGGCTGCTCATTTAAGTTCAAAACCGCTGCCGGATGATTATAATTATGAAATTCCGTGCCACAACCATTGTTAATCAAAAGCAATCTGAGGTTTCTACCTATATGACGATTTCCTAAAACATTCATATCGTAAAAAAATGCCAGGTCACCCACAAAGCAAAACACTAATTTTTCCGGACATGCCAAAGATGCCCCTATGGCAGTAGATACACATCCATCAATACCAAAGCCACCAGTATTAGCATGACTATGAAGTCCCTTTGTTACTTCAAAAAAATTCCAGGAACGGAGTGTATTCAAAATTCCCAAATGCAATATACTGTTTTGTGGCAATTTACCACTTGTCTGCTGTGCCACCCAAAGGTTTGAAAAAGGAAGTTCCGGAATATGTTTCAACATATCTTCCTGTTCCTTTATCCATTCCTCATAATATGTATTTTTTGTTGTCTTTAATGTTTCTTTTTTCAGATATGTTGTAAAAAAAGATTGTTCTTCCATTTCAAAAACATAGCGGAGCTTTTTAAAAGCATCTCTTATTTCTCCATCCGGACTGATACGCCAAATCTCCTTTGGCTTCATTGTAGTATAAGAACCACTTACCTCTCCGATATGAAGCATTACATCCATTTTACGAGCAGACGAAGAACATCCTTCCTGATGGCAAACAAGCGCAGGAAGCACACGGTATTTCCCCCAATAATTACTGGTATGGTCACAAAATACAACTGCGTCATATTTTTCGCAAAAAAGATCCACTGCCTCTGTTAATGACGCACTCCACTTTTTATGTGCGCCAACAAAAATACCAACTCTGCCGGGTGTTAAATCGGGCAATGTCTCACCTATACCCAAGGTATATCGTTCCATACATTGCACAGCCGGTAAATTTTTCTGTGTAAAATATCTGCTGTACGTTGTTGCTAAATTAAGATGTACCGGTCCGCCGCCGTTCCTTTTCAGTTCTAACAAGGCTGTGTTTATCTTTGTTTCGCAATCCCACGCATCTTCTTCACTATGTACGCAGTCAAGGATAGCGCTATATTTTACTGTGTCTGCAGGCGGAGCAGAACGATCAATTACCTGAGGAGAAAGCTGTCCCACTCTGCCAAGATGCTGGCAGGAAGTAACCGCCAATACCGGAAGTTTGCTGTAATAAGCTTCTGTCAATCCGGGCAAATAATTACGCGATGCGGTAGCTCCGGTACAGCTGAGAACTACCGGCTCTCCGCTTTCTTTTGCCAGACCGCATGCCATATAAGCCGCAGAACGCTCATCCGGTGCAGAAATAATATGGAAGAACGAATCTCTTTGCATACTGGCTACGAAACACATATTGGTAGTTCCCGGACTTGCAATAATTTTTCTGATTCCATGTGCTTTCAAAAGAGCAAGTAAAATCTGAACGTTTTTCTCGTTGGAATAAAAACCGTTTGCAGGACCATGAAAGGAAAATACTTTATCAGCCAGACCTTCTCTCTCTAATCGTTCCTTTACTTCTTCCTTTGCTTTTTTAGAAGCAATGGTAATAACGATTAATATGTCTTCTATTCCCTTGATTTTTTCCAGTGGCAGTACCGGTTTTCCAAGAATAAGCTGACCCAGTTTTTCCGGATTACTATCCAAAAATCCCAAAAGCTTATATTCTTCTTCATTAAAATATTGAGAAAAGTTCCGACACATTTCCTGTCCTTTTTCCCCGGAACCATACAATACTACCTGCATCTTCAATTTCCCCCATTCGCTTGTTGTTCTTACTCCTGTTATAAGCACCACTTTATAATCTCATCTAAGGATACTATCGGACAATTTATTTTACTACGTAACTGCCTTTCAATATTTTCAAAATCAAAGGTCGGAGTAACTACAACAACATCAACCTCTTGCAAAACGTCATCCGGTTCAACTAGTGGAATATCTTTCACTAGTATTTTTGCCTTTTTATCGATACCATATTCTATACGAACTGTTTTATAGTTCTTAATTTCCTGTATCAGCAATTCTCCGATTTCTCCAATTCCGTACACTGCCATTACACCAAAACCTTTATATTTAAAATAGGGTTCCAGCGAATTTCCGGATTGAAGCACCTTCATCCAATCCCGTAAAGTACGATACTTGTATGTAGCACGTTGCAGCTTAACTTCCGTCGGGCTTTTCTCAAACAAGGAAGCAGCTTGTGCTAAATACTCGCGAATCGGTAATTTTTGCGGACAACGATTCTCGCATTTCCCACATTTAATACAGCTTCCTGCAGTTCCTTTGTTAAACACATAACCGCTGTAAATACGTTTTTGGTACGGATATACCTGCAGCGTTTCACCGTTCTTTCCACACGCATTCAGCAACGCGAGAATACTCGGTATTGGAATTCTTTGTGGACAATCCTCCATACAGTATCCACAAGCAGTACATTGGATTTTATTTACTTTTGTTATCTTTTCTCTAAGGTTTTGAATTAGCTGACGCTCTCTTTCATTCAACTCTCCAACTTTTAAAAGGGTTTTACGATTGTCTATTACATGTCCCACTTCTGACATCCCACTTAAAATAACAGTTATTCCCGGAAGCGATGCAACAAATTTTAAAGCAAGCTCTGCCAAATCCGATGCACCAAGTTTTTCATCCTCTTGCAAGGAATCCGTTTTGTTTGCCAGGCTTCCTCCTTTAATTGGTTCCATTACAAAAATAGGTTTGCTATGCTTTCGTGCAATTTCATAACATTTCTTAGAACAAATTACCGGACTTTCCCAATCCAAATAGTTAATCTGCAATTGTACAAAATCCATTTCCGGATGCTTCGTTAATATCTCATCCAATAATTCCGGTTTATCATGAAACGAAAATCCAATATAACGGACTACTCCCTGCTCTTTCAGGTCTTGCATATATCTAAAACCACCAAGCCGTTCATGCCTTTCATAAACATCTCTTGTGATTGCATGTAATAAATAAAAATCAAAATAAGAAACACCACAGACGGTCTGTGAAGCATTAAAATATTTTCCGTAATCAGCAAATTCTTTTATGTTAAGCGGCATTTTATCCGCTAGCAGATAAGAATCCCTAGGGTATCTTTTTACCACGAATTCTCTCACCAATTCCTCTGCTTGCTTTCCCATGTACGAAGGATGCATATCAAAATAGCAAAAATCGCCTTTCATGTATTCATCTACAATCGCCTGCGCTTTTTCCATGTCAATTTTATCATCCAAATAAGGAAGTCTCATCACTCCGAAACCCAATTGCGGAAATTCAGATAAATAGTTCATCTCCATTCCTCCCAAAACAGTTTTTATATATCTATCCATTCTGTAAGACGAAGAATATTTTGAAATCCTTTATCTACTAAATTTTCTTCTATTTCTCTAACGATTCGTTTATTTGCAACAGATACCAGAATTAGTGGATTTTCAATCTCTTGCAGCCGTTCAGGACTTTCGCATACAAAATCGCCATAACACCTTCCCCATTTTTTAGAATCGCTATCGACAATTGCTCTGATTTTCATCTTATCGCTTATATCTCGTATATTCTTTTTCAAAACCTCTCCCGCGCCAAATATTACAATATTGTTATTATTGTATTTTAAGTGATTTATTTCACGCCGTTGTTGTGCGATTTCCTCTTTCAGCAACAAAATTTCATTTGCCTCATCCAGAGATGGAAACTTCAGATTATGATTTCTTGCATATCGTACAACGGAGGTTTCCATAGCATCTTTTCCTTCGTGAGATAAAAAAGAGAGTTTCCAGCGCCGAGCATTTTTATTGTAAGTATCTATATCAAACACCTGGTTAAATTCCTCTAGTTTTCCCATTGCTTCCAATGGAATTAACGTCCACATACACTTATGGCACTTAGAACAATTTTTTCCATGATTAATCGGATTTACACATATATTTAAATATTTTTGTGCAATTTCCCAATTACTAATTCTTTCTGTTTTCTCTCCTCTTGTATACTGACAACCATCAATTACCAACTCAAAACGCTCTGTAGAAATCAAATGCGGCATATATGTTTCACAATATTCTGCAATATCATAATCTTTGGAGTTTGTCGCAAATTCAGCCACTTCTTCATAACTAAAATTTCCCGATGTCAAATACCGTTTCACATATTTTTGCATTGCCAATGCACAGGAATAAATTGCTAAATATCCAATCTTTTGATCTGTACCAAACACGTGAGAATACGCATGCAAATTAGAATCTATCAGATACATCGGCAGATTTAATTCCTCTGCCGCCTTACGATTCATTGTTGCCCTATCCAGCCATAACTGTCTCGATTCTTTATTATAGTTCCCATGTGTTCCACAATTTGCAAAAAACAAACTATTAATCTTATAGTCAGAGTGTTCCTCTAAAATATAATTATCATAAATTGTTGTAAGTGAATCTACTCCACAAGAAATACCAGTACCAATTAATTTAACATTACTTTCTTCCACGGTATCAAAACCATTTACCGTAAATTTAACCATTCTTGTATGAACAGAAAAATTATCAAAAATACTCATCAAATAATGCGTTACATTATGATACAACCGCGCAGAAACATTTCCCTCAATATGCACATCCTGTCCATAATGCATTCCCAAATATACCGGAATCAACACAAACGGATCAAATACTTTTTCAGAAAGCATGTCTTCATTTATATCTTCTACTGCAACCCACATAGTATTTTCCTTAAATGGATTGTCCATGCCGGTTACCTCAAAGTCACAGCAAAGATAGGTCCATCCTGCTTTACTTTCTTTTCGTAAATTACTTAACTTAAACATTCTTTCCTCTCCTTGTCTTTACACTTACTTTTTACACCGTCAGCCATTCAGAAAGAAGCGCTACATCTTTTATTCCCATATTTTCCAGCTGCGTACAAATTGATTTTATTAGTGCTTCATTCTTTACCGTTATCAGAACATACGGATTGTCCAACGTCCGTAAAGTTTCCGGTTTTGTACAAATTATTCCTTCATAAGATGCACCCCATTTTTCCGGATTATTGTCCACAACAGCACACACATTTATATTATCAAGTATGGTCCGACCATGCTTTTGCAATATATTGCCCGCACCAAATAACACAATATTCCGATTGGCATATTTTAAACGATTTATTTCTTTTTGCTGCTCTTCCAACAATTGCTTCATTTCCTGCACTTTATAAATTTCCGGTCGCAACACATCCCACAGCAAATCAGTTTTATCGTATGTAACTTCAGTTTTTAAAGCATCTAACAACCATTTCCTGCATCGGATTCGTTCCGCATCTAATCTCTTATTAGGCTCATCATAATTAATGTCTTTTTCTCCCCTGCAATACGCTTCAACATCCAAATGTTCCATAGTTTCCGGGGCTTCAATTCCTAAAAGACCTGTCAGAGAAAATATCCGTTCTGCGCTGTCCGAACCATCTACCGTTTGAAATAACGGCAATATCTGCTTATTAAAAATAACAGAAAAGCAAAATGCATGAAAGGAATCGGTTATAACTCTGTCGCAATTTTTAATGTAATACAACCACTCTTCTATCTTACAATCCGGTTCAAACGGAACAGTCCAGCCGTCATAGGTATCCACTGCATGTAAATTTCGCACAAAAACCGCTTTCTTCCCCATACAAGAAACAATTTTTTCTACAAATATTCTTTTTTCTTCCGAAGGATGAACAATATATACAAATACAAACGGCTCATCAACAATTGACCTGGACTTTTCTGCAAATGCACTATAATGTCGGATATTACAAAGAAAAACCGGATCCAACACCCATTCTGCCTCCACATCAAAAGTATTTCTACACAGTTCCACACCGGATTGTTCCCTCACCGAAATTTTATGAAATCTTTTTAAAAAAAACCGCATTTTTTCAGTCCGCTCTATTGGCGCCCGGAATTCCTTTTCTCCAAAGGATGTGGCATAAGCTATTTTTCTTTTATCTGCAGAAACAAACGATAATATATTTACATCTATCAGTTTTTTAAAAAAACGATACCGCCATAGCTGATCCGAGCCCACCACAAAAGAATCACATTTTTCATTAAATTCCTTCATCTGAACCAGATTTGCTTTCACAAAAGACTGTGCAGGATAAGGATTTTCACGAAATAATCCCGGTGCTGGTGTTTCTTCCGGAACTGTTATTTTCGAAGATTCCTCTAGTAAAGTAACCTGAAAGTTTTCTTCTGTCAAAACCTGATACAACGCATAAAAAGTCAATTGCGTTCCATAGTTCATCCCACTCCATATTCCAACAACACCCACTGTATTTTTTTCTTTCATCCTCACATTCCCCCTGTCAAACTCTGTACATCCTTATTCCGCTATTTCCAATGATGCCGTACAATCACAACACAACAATTCCCGATTCGGGCTCGGACAATCCATTTGTTTGCGGATGCCCTGATATACGGAATTTTCACATATTTGCTCATAACTTTCATAAAAGAGATTTCCTAATACATGTCTTAACGCAAAGTCCATACAACATAAAACGGTCGTTCCATCCGGTAATAACACCCAATGATTTTGCAAATACGAGCGCTTACAAACCAGTTTTCCTGTTTTATGTATGCTTTTCTTTAGGTCCTCTCCTTCCAGTAAACCGGCACGATCTATCAAAGTAGACTTCACTTCTATCCGGCCCTTTGCAAGCTCCAGGAATTCCTCTGATGGTTCACTCTGACAATTGGCAGAATCAATAAATGTTTCTCCGTTTGGTTTCTTATGGCTCAATGCCTTATCCATAATTTTCTTATAATTGTCTGTTATCGGAATAATAGCATAATTCATTTTATCCGGAGTATGCAGTACCACCGTCCGAAATGGTATGTCTTTTATTCTGTCAAAGTCCTTTTCCGACAAGTTCACAAAAGTTGTATACAATTCTACCGGATGTCCTGTCTGATTAGCATACTCTATCATTTCTATTGCCTGAGGATGCAAAAAAGGTTCTGCAAATCCGGAAAAAGTAATAATAGTTTCTTTAGGCATATGATCTATTGCCTTTTTATAGTTCTCTAATGACAACCAACTCTCCCGAGATTTTTCCTGCCCAAAATATGTATGAAGCAGTTCTTGCTGCGGGCAATATTTACACTGAACACCACAGCCCATTTTCACTGTAATCTCTAACTTTGGAACTATACGATTCTTTTTCCACTTTTTATTTAATAAACTCACCACATGACAATGCCCGCTTTCCCAAAGTGTTTCGGCAACCTGTTGTTCATATTTTCTGGATACACCAATAATAAACATTGTTTTATCATCCGGAACAACATTCTTTAATTCTATTACCTTTACACCCATCACTGTATCCGGATTATTCTGCTTACTAGTAACCACTATTGCGGTAACGGGAATCTGATACTGCATCAGTTCCTCAAGAACTCGTTTTCCTTCAACACCCGCTCCATAAACATAAACCTGTTTATAGTTTAATACCGCCTTTTCCAGTTCTTGTTGACTATATCCGATGATTTGATTCACTATCGATTCCTCCTGACTTACATTACTTTAATTGGTTCTTCCCATTGAATTTTTTCCTGCTCAATACCTATTGCCATTAGCTCCTGTTTGATTTTCTCTGCCAGCTCCTGTTTTTTTACTGCAATCAACAACACTTCATATTCTGTCCTCTGTAATGCTTCTACCGGAAACACCGGATACTCTTCCTGATAGCTTTCATATTGCTTATCTACCCACATAACCGGCTCTTGTCCCATTCTTACCATATGCAGGTAGAAATCTTTTCCTATCAATCCTGCTCCATATAATGCAACCTTTTTTTCTTTCAATTTGTTAAATAAAGGACTGATATATTGAATCATTTTTGCTTTCCATGCAAATTCCATTCGTACCGGTATGGTTTCTATCATCGTCCTTGTCATCAGCATTTGTAATTGTTCCAACAACCTTTTTTCACAATTATGTCCGATAAACACTTTGCGCAAACTTAAATACAAGTCACTCACATTTGCCATATAAGCATGGTTTACATAATGAGATCTCGAATTCTCCCTCTTACGATAATGATATTTACATATGTTTGTAATACAAATCGATTTACACAGTAAAACATATCGGAAAATAAAATCAAAATCTTCCCCGGAATGTAATTGCAAATTTACATTTTCAAATGCAAGTCTTGCCAGGTCTGTTAAAAACACTTTAGAAACCATAGAACAGGTAATGCCACGTTTTATACTATTTCCTATAACAAGCATATTATCTATTATATACTGCATTTCATCTAATGATCGATACTGCCCCGGCGCTAAATTATCCTTCCAAACCGCTCCATCTTCTTTCTGTATTGCAGACGTCACTAAGTCACAATCATTTAAATAAGAAAGCAGCGTTTCGTACATATCTTCCTCAATAAAATCATCCGAATCCACAAAACCAATATATTTTCCGGTAGCTACCTTGGTGCCCGCCCGACGTGCCGATGCTGCCCCTGCATTTTCCTGTGTAAAAAATATAATCCTGGAATCTTTTGCTGCATATTCTCGACAAATATCAGCAGAACCGTCCGTAGAACCATCATCCACTAAAATAATTTCAATATCCCTAAGCGTCTGATTTACCACACTATCCAAGCACCCTCTAAGATATTCCTCTGTATTATATATCGGTATTACAATGGATACTTTCGGCATTTTTACATCTCCTTTATACAATAAGAATTGGTTCCTCCCAAAAGATTTTATCTTCCTTAATTCCCATCCCTATTAATTCCTGCGTAATTTCCTCCGCTACCACCTGCTTTTTAACTGCAACAAGTAACACATCATATTCCGCATATTTTAATGCTTCCACCGGACACACGGGATACTCCTCGCAATAAGCTTCGTATTGCTTATCCACCCAGATTACAGGCTCGCTTCCTATTCTTGCCATATGTAAATAAAAATCTTTTCCAATCAGTCCCGCCCCATAAAGCGCAACTTTTTTCCCCGCAAACGCATTATATAATGGACTGATATACTTTACCATTCTTGCTTTCGATGAAAATCCCATCCGGTCTGCACATAAATTACGGGTCCAATATTGTGCAATCAACATCTGTAACTGTTCCAGCAATCTTTTTTCACGGCAATGCCCTTTAACAGCATTTCGCAGGCTTAAATACAGATAATTTAAATTCTCTAAATAATCAGGATGTACGGAATGAACCAAGGAACCGGTTCTGTCGCGGTAATGATACTTACATATATGGGTAATACATACTGCTTTACATTGCAACACATACCTACAAATAAATTCTACATCCTCACTGCAATATATTCTGGTATCCACTTCGTTAAATACCTTTCTCACCAAACCCGTTCGAAACAATTTGCATACCATGGAACTGGAAATGCCTCGCTTAAAGCTGTTCCCAATAACAATCATATTATCAATAATATCCTGCATTTCGCTCTGTGACCGATAGGTACCGGCAGGCAAATGATCTTTCCATACCCTTCCGTCTGCATATCCGGCAGCCGAAGTCACCAAATCATAATCTCCCATATAAGAAAGCAGGGTTTCATACATATCCGGTTCAATAAAATCATCGGAATCCACAAAACCTATATATTCTCCGGTTGCCGCATTTGCACCGGTTCTGCGTGCGGCTGCCGCGCCGGCATTTTCCTGGGTAATTACGTGTATTCTGGAATCCGTTGCGGCATATTCCCTGCAGATATCGACAGAACCATCCGTAGAGCCATCATCCACCAAAATAATTTCTATATCCCGAAGGGTCTGGCTTACTACACTGTCCAGGCATTCCCTAAGATACTTCTCTGTATTATATATCGGTATTACAATAGACAATTTTGGCATGGCTCTTTCGTCTCCTATTTTAACCCAAGATAGTTCATAAAATTTTCTTTATTCTCAATTGCTGTAGTGGTAGGTCTGCCTAAATCCTTGCGGGCACCCACCGCACATTTTACTTCAATAAATGTAAGTTCTTTTGCATTCTTTGCTTCTTTCAAAGCGGCGTCCAGTGTCTCGAAAGAATCCACCGTAATCACTTTCTTATATCCGCAGGCTTCTGCCAACTTTACAAAGTCTACGGTATCAGCAACCGTAGGCATTCCTCCAACCGTTTCATGAGCGCAATTGTTAATTACAATATGAACCATGTTGCTCGGTGTATTATGTCCGATAACTGCCATGGCTCCCATGTGCATCAATGCTGCACCGTCCCCGTCCAGACACCAAAGCTTGCTGTCCGGCTTATTAAGCGCAATTCCAAGTGCAATGGAAGAGCTGTGACCCATGGAACCCACGGTAAGGAAATCATACTTATGCTCCATGCCAAGTGCTTCCCTGATTTCAAAAAGCTCTCGGCTGGCTTTTCCCGTAGTGGAAACAATCACATCCTCACCGGTTACAGCCACAATATGCTGAATAATTTCTTCCCTCTTCATGCTGTTTGCATTGTTATACTTTACTTTTTCCTCATAGGAAAGCGCATTTTTTCTTATTACAAAAGCCACGCTTTTTCCTTTGGAAAGAATGCCACGGAAGCGCTCCATAACACCCTCTGCTTCCTCTGTCGTGGTTTCCGTTCCGATTACAAAGGATTCTATTCCCATATCATCCAGAAGCTTAACCGTAACTTCTCCCTGATAAATATGCTGTGGTTCATCGTGAACCCCCGGTTCTCCTCTCCAGCCTACAACAAATATGACAGGAATGGCATAAACCTTATCATTCAGAAGAGACGCAACCGGATTAATGATATTTCCTTCGCCACTGTTCTGCATATATACCACAGGAACCTTTCCCGTAGCCAGATGATAGCCTGCTGCCAGGCCAACACAATTTCCTTCGTTTGCCGCAATCATGTGATGTTTCGCGTCAATACCGTACACATTCATTAAATAATCGCACAACGCTTTCAGCTGGGAATCCGGAACACCGGTATAAAATTCTGAATTAATGATTTTTACAAAATCTTCTACTTTCATGTTTTATCCCTCTCCTTTAAATATCTCCCCATACAGATACTTTATGTCTTCTTTCTCCAATTTCACCGGATGGTTTTTTAATCTGACCGGATTCACCGAATCAACCAGGCAATCCATGTCCTTTGCATCAAAATGTAAATCACCGGTAAGTCCGGTTACTAAGCAAAAGAATTTTTGAGCCGCCTCTTTTTCATCCCTGCATCCCGAAGCCTTTGCAAGCCCCCGGAACACCTCCGTTAAATGTTGTTTTCCTCTGGAATCCACACAGTTATCCATGTTCTCCAGCATATACAGCCAAAGTCTTGACGTACATACTGCGGCTGCAAAACCATGCGCCAGCTGATACAAAGAGGTCAGCTTATAACACATGGCATGTCCCGCTGTGGTCTGCGTAATATTAATTGCTTTTCCAGCCAGATAAGCCGCCTGCAACATGTTTTCATTTTCTTCCGGCCGGTTCTTCAGATACCCTTCGGCATTTTCATAAATCATCCGGATAGCCTTAGCAGAATAGTCCATACTTTCCGCCGTGGAATTTACGGACCAGAAAGATTCTATCGCATGGCACAGTGCATCCAGCATGGATGCCTTTCTGTGATAATCGTTTAATGTGGTAAGAACCGATGGATCAAACAAAACAAATCCCGGAATACAACTCTCATGAGCTACCGATTGTTTTTCCCCTTTATAATAAATAACTGCATACCTTGTTGCCTCACTGCCGGTTCCTGCCGTAGTTGGCACTGCAAACAGCTCCGTAGTGTTTGGAATTATTGTCTGCTCTAAAAAGCAGGTTTCCCTATCCATGGTATGATATAGCTTAATACACTTCGCAACATCCATGGCACTGCCGCCACCCACTGCTATCAGTGCGCTGCAATGATTTTCGTTAAATACAGCAACTCCTTTTTCTACGGAGGCATAGTCCGGATTCGGTGCAAATTCACCAAACCGGGTTATTGGAATGTTCCATTCGGAAGCATATTTCTTTAAATAGTGCGAAATATCCAGACCATCAAAGGATGTTCCGCAGACCAGCATGACCGGCTCATTCTCATACTTTTTCAGCCACTCATACAAAAAACCATATTCCTGCTTTGCACTGCCAATTCTTTGCTCTGACATTTTACTCCTCCGGAATTAAACGGATAATCTCCTTAAACGGCATACAGATATCATCACATTCCTTTGCTCTGTGGTTTTCCAAAATCAGCTTTGCGGCATTCTGCATGGCCGGAAATCCGGTTCTGGTTAACTGATTTGCATAAATAACAATATTTACGCCTCTCTCTTTAAACTCTTCTTCCGTAACTGTGTTAAAGGAAGTAGGAACAACCACCAACGGTGTGGTTGCATTCTTTTCTCTGAATTTTTCTACAAACTCAAAGATTTCCGCTGGATCTTTCTTTCTGCTGTGAATCATAATCGCATCTGCACCCACGTCCACAAAAGCAAATGCTCTTGCCAGGGCATCTTCCATTCCCTGCTCCAAAATCAGGCTTTCAATTCTGGCACAAATCATAAAATCTGCGGTTTTCTGAGCCTTTTTACCTGCCCGTATTTTTGCGGAAAAGTTTTCAATGGTATCCTGGGTTTGCTTCACCTCCGTACCAAAGAGGGAATTTTTCTTCAAGCCAACCTTATCTTCTATGATAACCATGGATACACCGATACGTTCCAGTGTTCTTACGGTATATACGAAATGTTCCACCAAACCGCCGGTATCTCCGTCAAAAATAATCGGTTTTGTGGTAACTTCCATAATATCATCAATCGTTCTGAAGCGCGAAGTCATATCCACCAATTCAATATCCGGTTTTCCCTTTGCAGTAGAGTCACACAAGGAACTAATCCACATGGCATCAAACTGTCGGGATTCCCCATTGGAATGAACTACTGTATTTTCAACAATCAGTCCGGTAAGACCGCTATGCGCTTCCATCGCGGTTATGGTTCCCTTCATTTCAAGGGCTGTTTTCAGACGTTTTCTTCTCATGTCCGGAATAGAAAGCTCCGCTCTGGCTCTCTTTTCCAGGTCCTTAAATTTTGCATCATCGGAATATGGGTATTCCACCAAAGTCCCGCCGTATCCGGCAAGGGTATCCACTACTTCATCACGGATAGGTTTCTGGAAACCGGTACACCAGTCATCGCCATGCACCACATAATCTGGGCGATACTTTACTATATTTTCTTTATAGCTTAAGGTTTTCTGCTCCACAACAGAGCTTACCCCATTAATATTTTCGAACATGGTCTTTCGTTCGGAATACGGAAGCAGCGGAAAACGTTTATAACTGATGACCGCTTCATCCGACAGAACGCCTATCACCAGTTTGCCTAAACGCTTGGCCTTTTTGATAATCTCAATATGCCCGCTGTGGATAATGTCTGTGGAGAAACACATATACACTGTTTTATTTTCCAGTTCTTTCACCTTAACGGAAACCGCTGTCAAATCCTCTTCACAATCTATTTCATTGCAAAGAAGATTCTTAACATCCAACGGAACAACATCACACTTATCAGAAACCGTATTATACGCGTTCTCCGCATAGCATTTTACATCGCCGTTTTCGCAAAAATGTATAATTTCATCCAGCCATATTTTCCAATCCGCTAACCGGAGCTTGTAAATCGGCTGCGCCGCAAGCGCATTTTGAAAGAAGTTAATACCCACGCCGGTAATTTTTCCGCCTTCAATAACCGCTTTAAAATCTTTTGCAGGAAGAGGCTGCGTAGAGCTTACTGCCATGCAGCTCTTTTCATTGGCCAGCAACAGCTCCAGTACCCTGTTATCAAATACAAGGTCTCCATGCATCAGGATAATGTCATCCTCCAGATGCTCCTTGGCACAATACATAGAGTATATGTAATTTGTTTCACTGTATTTTTCGTTTTTCACAAAAGTATACTTCAACGGAAGAGCAATGGACATACAATATCTGACAAGAATCTCGTCAAAATATCCGGTTGTCATTACGACTTCACTAACACCATATTCTGCGAGCTGCCGTAACTGTCTGCTTAAAATAGTATCGGTTTCACTTATTTTGGTCATACACTTTGGCTGCTCCGATGTTAAGAGCCCCATTCTTGTACCCATACCTGAATTTAAAATCAATGCTTTCATTTTATCATCCCTTTTTTATTTTTCCAAAGAATTGTCTACCCAGCAATCCATATAAGAGTGCTTTCCAAACCGCTGCCAGTTTGCAGGAAGTGTCATATAATCGCCATAAGCTGTTTCCAAATATTCCTTATATCCGGACATCGTCGGAAAGAACTCTCCCTCATATTCCACCTCAACAACATGGTCGTATAACCGTCTGTCAAGTACACGGAAGTTTCTTCCTTCCGCAAAAATATAACTGATTCCGGAACTGGTATCATAATCATACCGGTTCAGGAGCTCCCACCATTTTTCTCTCCGTTCCTCAAACGGATACACATCCATCCCGATATAAGACCGGTATTTCATCCATGCGGAATTAAATTTGTTCAGGTCTTCTATAAAACATTTGCTTTCACTTTCCTCCGGAAGCGGTGCACCGGAAAGAGGAAATATATCGATACATACATGGGTTATTACATCCATCGGATACTTTTCCAAATGCAGAAGTGTATTGGTATTTAAAAGCTTGGCATAAGCGTACATACAATTCTCATCGTCTACCATGCTGTACAGGGAATACTTGCCAAACGAATAATCATGCTCCCTAAAAATCTCGTGAAGTTTCATATAGTCTTTTAGCGGCATGGAAATATCAATATCATCATCCCACGGAATAATTCCTTTGTGACGCACGGCACCAAGCAATGTGCCTCCTACCAGATAATAGGTTAATCCGTTTTCTTCACATATTTTTTTCAAAAACTTCAGCAAATCAAATAAATATTCTTTTATACTTTCCGAATCGAGTTCTGTAATATTTTCCGGTTTTTTCTCTTCCGGAATACGGTTTATTCTGTCAAGCTTAATAAAGTGCTTACCCTCTTCATAACCTAATTCCATCAGTTGCGCTGATTGTGCATCATAAAATTTTGAACTGATTAACACCAATGCATTATCATCAAACTCTTTCAATGCATCTTCCGGATAATAAAATTTTACCTTATACTCCGGATCCGAAATAACAGATATAGAAGACAACAATCCCCAATTGGGTATTTGCAGATTATTATCCAAAACACCTGTGACATCGTATCCCTTTGTGTGAAGATACTGTGTAACCGCAAAGCCCCAGATTCCTTTTCCGAATACATAAATGTTTTTCTTTAAAAGAGCTCCTTGTTCCATCAATGCATCGAGGTCACTGTAAAGACCCGGGAGCAGACTTTTTACCTTCACATCATACATCCTTTACATCTCCCACTTCATTATTGTTTTAAAGTCATTAATCTGCGCATGTTCAAACGCATAATAAATATCAGAAATCATTTTTACCTTTTTTCGTTCGGAAATAATGGTTCCAAGATATGTTTTGAACTCATCATGCTCCCTGATAATACCAATTGCTGTTTCAAAGTCACAGCGTTCACTTCTGCTGTTCCCAAGAAGACTCAGTCCCTTCGAAAGTACTTGCCTTGTATCAATCGGTACCGGCTCTTCCGATACTCCCAAAAGGGAAATACAACCCTGCGGACGTACAAGCTCAATACTCTGTCGGATGGCATGTACACTGTTTACACCACCAACACATTCAAATGCACAATCCAATTCCATATCAGAAGGAATATTTTCCGTATTGTAAACTTTATCTGCCATAATAAAATTGAGTGATTTTCTGACATTATGACCAAATATAATGATTTCCGCATCCGGCAAAAGGCTTCTTACCGTAATCATTGTGGTAAATCCTAAATTTCCGTCTCCCCAGATTCCTATCCGGCGGCAAGCTCCCTGCATATGAAGAATACTGTTTGAAACGGCATTGACGGAAGTACTGATAAGTTCACTCAAAACATAAATTTCATCAACTTCCCCTTTGCGGAGTGGTATTACCCGGTCATAATCGCAAAGCACATAATCCTGCATAAAACCGTCGATATCACTGGAACGGAAACAGCTGTTTTTTTGATAATTACCTTTGATGAAATCCGATTCGGAGGAATATGTATTTGGTATCATAACAACCTTGCTTCCTGCTTCGAGCCGCCCAAGCGGATCATAAAGTACGGTTCCGGTCGCTTCATGAATCAGGGAAAGCGGCAGTTTTTTCTTTAACGCCTCCCGGTTCCGCTGTCCGGTATAATATCGGAGATCCGCCGCGCAGATAGACAGATACTCCGGTCGTATTACCAGCTTATCGGAAGAGAGCGGTAATTCTTCATAATACACATCAAACTGTTTTACCCCGACCAGTCTTACAATTTTATTTATCATGCTCCATTCTCCTAAGAAAAGCATTTGCCACTTCCACATCAAATGCAGTAACAATTTTTATATTGGAATAATCTCCGGCAACCAGATAAACCTCATGTCCGTGATTCAGCATAAAACGGACCGAATCGTTTTCTTTCTCAAACACCTCTTCCGGAAGAGAGTAATAGGTATCCAAAAATTGTTTCAGCTGAAATGTTTGCGGAGTCTGTTCAGAATACATTCTGCTCTTTGGCGGAATACTGTCTGCGGTCTGTTTATCCTCCGATATCACAATGGTATCTACCGTAGGCATCACCGTATTTGCAACCGAATATCGTTTCCCTGCCTCAATGTTATCTTCAATAATCCTTTGGGAAATGAACGGACGGATTGCGTCATGGTTCAGAAGAATATCCTCTTCCGTTACCCCCCAGGTTTCTTCAATATATTTCGCTGCCATGGAAATAGACCGGTTTTTATTTTCGCCACCACGGATTACATGTATTTCCTTTGCAAATGGAATGCTTTTTTTAACCAGCTCCTGTGTATAAACCACCCAGTCACTGTTTGCCACAATAATGATTTTATCAATCTTTGATGATATGGCAAACTGCTCCAGGGTATGGATAAGAATCGGTTTGTTTCCCAGAAGGGTATACGGCCGTGGTAACGTCCGTTTATCATCTTTCTCTGCTGCTCCAGCCGCAAGAATACTTGCATATATCATTTAAGATACCCTCCTTCCACAAGCATTTGAAAATATCCGAAATCCTCCGGATAAGTTATTTTCATGTTCTTTGCCAGGTTATAGTTCAGATAAACATCTGCTCCGGAAGGCAGCTGCTGTACTATAGCCGTCCACTCAGATTCTTTTGTAAAATGCTTCTCCAAAATTCCAAACTGAAATGCTTCCGGTGTCTGAATCAGATAGTACTCACTGCGTTCCACCGGGCCAAATTCTCTGTGACTCAGGCTGTCCGTAATATGTGCCGTTGTAATCACGCTGTCATGATTTTCTAAAAGTTCAAAGCACTCATCGATATACTGTGGAGTAATCTGTGGTCTTGCAGAATCGTGAAACAGAATTTTTTCACACTCCGAAAGGTTTTCTTTCACATAATTGATTACATTACGGACCGTTTCATTTCTTTCCCTTCCGCCTTCCACGCAAATACATCCAATCGCTTTTAATTCCTCAAAGTAACCCGGCTCTGCCGCAACAAGAATTACATCTGTTTGCGCAGATTGCTTAAATGCCTCTATCACATATTCTATAATCATTTTTCCGCATACTTTATGATATTGTTTCGGGAGACCATGTCCGGCGCGGACACCTCTTCCGCCGGATAGAATTACACCCACATTACGGATATTACTCATTTTTATTTTCCCCTTCGTCAGAAAATTTAATTGCAACCGCTTTATGCTCTCCGGTACGTTTATCTGCAGGAGGCGGTGTCATATAGTCTCCATAAAGCGTTCTGAGATAATAGTCATAATCCTTAACACCGTAAAACTTCAAACCTTCAAAGGAATATTCCGTAAGCTCTGTAACAAGCTCCCGTTTCATTCCATGATACATTTCATAGTAATTTTCTTTTCCCAGTTTTTCTTTATCTGCCGTAGAAAGTCTGTAGGCAAAACCAACTGCGTCCACTCTGGAAGAAGGAAATTTACCAAAAAACTTAATCCAGTTTTTGAACCAAACTTTAACCTTTTCTCCGTCAAAGCTGCTTAAAAACCGATACATCAGCTTTGGAACCGGTGCCGTGGTTCTGACCGCTCCTACCGGTGAATACAAGGTTTTTCTGAATACTTCGCAACCGGTTTTATAGATTCTGCAAAGAATTCTGTTGTCCGGCACATTATCCACCGGGAATAAATCTATATTGATTCCGTTATGATGCTTTGCATCTTCATGACCCGAACGGATATAAAGCGTGTTATTCCTTCTCAGTCTTCCGTACTGGTACCGGTAGTGCTTGTCCGTGTCCCAGGTCTGAAGGAAAAACCGGTTTGTATCAAGATCCTTTCCGCATGCCACACAAAATCTGTGATAATCTTTCCGGAGCATGCTGACATCAATATCATCATCCCACGGAATAAATCCTTTATGTCTGACAGCCCCCAGCATGGTGCCTCCGGTGATGTAATACGGAATATTGTTTTTCCGGCAGATTCTGTCCACTTCTTTTAATAGTTCCAGCTGTTCCAGCTGAAGCTTTCTAAGTTGTTCTGCTGAAAGAATTATTTCTGTTTTTGCCATTATAAATCTCCTTCTGTCTACACTAATCCAATGGTATCACTCTCGATGAGTATCGAATTACATTTCTGTGTTTACTGTTAGTTGCATAAATATCTGTATATCGTTTCTCCTGAACTACCCATATCGTTTTTCTTTGCAAAAGCCGGTCTGTTACCGGCTGATTCCATAAAGTCCCTGATATCTGTCAGCATGGTTTCTTTTATTATCTCATCACTTTCCAGTTTACCGGCAAGTAATGTTCTGCCGTATTTCTCCGGTTCCTGGATTTTAAAAACAACTTCTGTTGCCGTCATTTTCTTTATATCCAAAAACACCTGATTCCGAAAGCTTTTCCACAAGTCTTCCGGGCGTCTGCAAAGAGCTACGGTCTCTTCGTTTTGGTACATACATGCTAAATTCATATCCTGCAAATCAAATTCTAAATCCCGGTTGATTGCAAATTCCTTTTTTTCACAGTCAAACTCCAGGAATAAATTTCCTCCCATAGGGACTAAAACCAACTTTTCGTCTCTTATAAAACTGCATGCAAAAGGGAGTTCTCCTTCCCTTACCGCAAAAGCTTCCGGCACTTCCTTGTGAATCTGTACCTGAGACACTTCGAAAGGATTTATCTCATACACTTCCGATTTCGTAGAAGAAGTTACCCATAAACGCTCCCCCACCATATGTATACTCATTCCACCGGTTTTATCCTGCGAAAACGTCAATATTTCTGCGGTTTCATTTTGTACATTAAATTTAAGAATATCCGGCGAACGCCTAGAAACCATATATATATCATTACCATGCTTTACATATTGATTTCCAAATAAAACTTTCTGTTCCGGCAACTCAAATTCAATGTATTTTAGCTGTTTTAATTCTTTATCCAGTCTTAAAATATATGGATATGTATTCGGCATAAAGAAAAAATACTCTTTCGTCTCAATAATCCGCGAACATTTAAATAGCGGATTATAACTCTTTTGATTTGTTTCCAAATCAAACTCTATTGTTTCAAACTGCCCGGTTTCCGTATCATAAATGTGGATATGTTCTGCAGAACCCGGGGCAAAAATAATTTGATTTTCATAACATTTGCTGTCTGTAAAAAGATAATGTTTGCAAAGCTCTTCCAAAGGAAAAAGTGCAATAAGTCTTGCCTGTGCATCCGGTCCCAAAACAAATAAGCCATTGGATTCCATGCTGGTAGTATAAATCTTATCATCCTTTTGTACAAATGTTTCAAAAAAACATCTTCCGTCCTTTATCATAGATCCGTTTCCTTCTTCCATTCATGTAACACATCCACATTCTGCACCATCACCGGAATTCCTTTTTCCCTGCACAAGCGTGTCAGGGAGCTCGGATCCCCATAATATGCATCCGCCAGTGCAATGGCCCTGTTCAAATCCGGTGTATCATCGTAAATACCCCAGGCTGCTTCCCTGTACTCCTTCACGAGCTTTTCGTACGCTTTCCATAATTTCGGACGCATCGATTCAATGGTAGCCTTAACCAGCGGATGCGGGCGCCACAACAGTGCTGCTTCTTCCCGTTTCTCGTAAAAAACCCGGAACACATCCTTCATTTTCTCCAGCATTGTTTCGCTATAGTCCAGCAAGGCTGACACTCCGGTATTGTAAAGGATAATTTGCTTTCTGCTGCCATCTGCTCTGTAGATTACCGGCTTCCATTCTTCCGGAACCTTTAACTCATCCTCTGCGGTACCGGTTACTTTATCAAATTTCGGAGAACCTAATGGCAGTATTTTATCCTCCCACATTGGGCGGAGATGCTTGCCAAATTCCTCACAAAGAGTTTCCACATATACTTTTTTCATTGTCTCCGACTGCACAATAGTATTGTGAGACTGCAATACGCCCTGCTGAATGCAGAACATACGCATCTTTTCTTTGCTTTTTTCCGACATGGTTGCCCAGTCCGGCTCACCCAGCACAAAGTACGGAATGTACACCAGCTTGTCGGTGTATTTATTCAAGTTACTAGCGTAAAAAAACGGATGCACGCTGGTAACAAAATTATACTCATCGTACGGATTGTGGATAAATACAATATCCGGGCGGCGCTCCTCAAAATTATAGCTTTTATAATAGGTGATTGGCACATACTCCGGATATTCTAAGCCCTCATAATGCTCTTCGCCAAAGCTGCCGTCCGGTTTCTTATCAAAGTAAGGAATCGGAATTACGTATGCGTCACAGTTCGGGTCCTCGTCTGCAGCCTTCCATACACTCTCTAAAGAGTCCCACATAGAAGCCTTATACGGGCAGAACACCACTTCCAAGCGTCCCGGAATATCTTCTTCCACGCTCTTGTTAATCTGCTTCCACAGACCGGTAAGCTTTTGCTCTGCATAGGCTGCCGCATCCGCCCCTGCCTTGAGCGCACCGCTTGCCAGTTCTTCATGAAGCTTATACACCAGCTCGCAGTATTGCTCCAACAGTGTTACTGCCGGATGGCCTTCCCCTTCCAGCGCATCAATGGAGGTTCCCACCTGAATGGCCGCCTGCTGGCACTGCTCTAAAAGGTCAAGCGCAAGTGAAATATTCTTTTTCCGGATGGCATTTTTTATCTCCTCCTGGGCTTCTGCCATCAATGTAATCAGTTCTTCAATTTGCTTCTTTTGTGCCTTTCGCATTTGGTGCCTCCAATGTAATTAATCTTCCATCTGATTATAAAATACCTTATTGACTATATCGGCTGTTTCTCCTTGAAATATAACCCTGCAACCAAATTAGAAAATAAGCCGTTATACAATACCAAAAACCAAGGGGCTCCTTTGTGCATGTTGACAGCACAAAAAGCCCCTTATCTTTTACTCTTTCTCTAAAATTTCCTTCACCAAATAATTTCCCTTATCCAGATACATCAGTAATGGCTCCACTTCCTCCGCCTGACTGCACTGCCATACACATTCGCAGTATTCCTCCAGCTTGGAAACCTCTTCGGTGCCTTCTCCGAAGGTTTCATCCATGGCCTGACCGATGGTAATCGCCATTTCCTGCATGCCGGAAAGCAGGTCGCCCAGTTCTTCAAATTTGCCGGAAAGCACACTCGCCTTAGTGTATTCGCCGGCCTCCAGAAGGGTCTGTAGCATTACCTTGAATTCTTTTTTCTTTTCCTCTTTGCGCTGCTGCTCTGCAATCTGCAACGCCATAATTTTGCGGTCCTGAAGAGCCTTCAAGCCTTGTACAGTAACACTTAAGTCGCCCTGGTATTCCGTTGTATCAAAGCCTTCTTTTTTCCATGGAATCCGCTTCCAATAATTATTTGCCCGTTCATATTCTTCCTTGTAATTTGCCACAATGGCTGCCAGATGAACAATACGGTGGTAATAATTATCAGCGTAAAATCTCGGGAAATCCAGCTGTGTCTGAAGCAGAGCTTCCTCCGGATTGGCTTCCCGCCAATCATAATTTGCGAAGTAGCGGTCCGCTTCCGATAAAATCAAATCGAAATCATTTACTTCCGTTGCAGAAAAAATGACTGCTACGGAAACTGCCAAATCTGCCGTTTGGCTTAAGGTGTATTCCTTTCTTACTTTCACAGCTTCTGCTGCCAGAGCCTCATGCATGTTTCTGTCTGCAAAGCTGCGGACTCTTGCCGCCAACAGCCATTGTGTACAGGAATTTTCCAGTTCACCCCGCTGCACCAGCTGAGGAATATATTCCATACATTTTTGGTAGCCTTCCTCCATTGTATCTGCGTTACTGAGCAGCTCCTGCACATGCTGCGCTCCCCGCTTTGGTGTCAGACCTTCTTCTTTTATTTCTGCTTCTAAAATATCAAGGTTTCTTCTCTGCTTACGTTTTCTGTCCTCTTCCGTTTCGTAAGCATAGCCGTAATGATGGGTAAAGCAATTGAACTGCTTATTCGGCGAAAACACCTCATTAAAAGTTTCATGTACCCTGCCCACAAACCGGGTATTCTCCATCCGGCGGATCATCCGACCTGCAATACCCATGGAATAGCCTCCGTTTGGCAGATAGTCTCTGGTATAGTAATAGCCGGAGAAATATTCATCACATTCTCCGCTTTTGAAAAACTCGATGAATTCGGTAACATCATCAAACCACTCGTCATCATCCACATACAAGAACCATTCGCCCCGGGCATGGTCAAGCAGTGCATTCCGTGCCGCAGAAAAATCATTACACCAGGTAAACGGATAAATTCTATCGGTGTATTCCCGCACAATTTGGATGGAGCCATCGGTTTTATCCCCCATGGTATCCAACACCACCAGTTCGCTCGAAACTGCGTCCAAAAGCGGCTTTAATGCCTCCATTGCCTTACGGATGTATTGAATATGGTTCGATACCAGCATACCAATGGTTAATTTAATTTCACTCTCAATCTTCTTTGGATACATGGTTTGCTCCTTTTGTCTTTTCTCTGCGGTTTCTTTAATCAAAACCATGCGCTGATAATAAGATTCCTCTAAAAACTTCGGTATATCCAGATTCATCATCTGTAAAATCAAATCCGGATGCTCTTCTTTCCAATTCCACCAGTACAAATATTCTTTGCCGTATTCAATCATGTCCTCAAGAGCCCAAGTGGCCGCTGCCAGATTGGCCAGAGTTCCTGCGATGACAAGCTTGGAAATCTCATTTAATTCATAATTTTCTTTTATATAAACCGCCTGCCGTTTTGCCCCTTCCAAATCCTGCTTTCTGGAATAGCAACGCACGGTGCCTACCATCACCCACTGGGAGCAGGAGTCATCCAACTGATTTACCGCCCGGATCCGTTCCAGGGCATCATTACCAAAAGACAGGGCCGCATCTATCGTTTCATCCAGGCACATAAGCTCCTGCATCATCTGCGCGCAGAGACGAGGCACAATTCCCCATCGCACCAGCTCACCCTTCAAAATAGAAATATTTCTCTCACAATGCTTTACCTTATCTTCACGTGTCTGAAATGCATACCCGTAATGATGAGTAAAACAATTGAATTGTTTATTCGGTTCGTACACCATATTAAAAGTTTCATGCACTTTTCCCACAAAATGTGTATTCTCTCTTCTGCGTATCATCCGGCCGGCAATTCCCGTAGAATAGCTTCCGTCTGCAGCATAATCCCTGGTGTAGTAAAAACCGCTTTGGTAGTTCTCACACTCACCGCTCTGAAAAAATTCAATAAATTCGGTGACATCGTCAAACCATTCATCATCATCTGCATATAAAAACCACTCACCCCGGGCATGCTCCATACACACATTTCTGGCTGCTGAAAAGTCATTGCACCAGGTAAAAGGATAAATTTTGTCGGTATATTCCCTGACCACCGCAATGGAACCATCGGTTTCCACACCCTTGGTATCCACTACAATCAGCTCGCTCGGAACCGCCTCCAGCAAAGGCTTCAGCGCCTCCATCGCCTTGCGGATATACGGAATGTGATTGGAAACCAGCATGCCGATAGTCAGTTTAATTTCACTTTTTACTAAGTTGTCGCCTTTATTTTTCACGCTTCTTCTCCTAAAAAAGTATAGTAAACACCTTATAGTTTATATCGGCCAAAAAACTTGTATTTATTATAAAACGGTATAAATTCCTTGCTTTTACCTTAGAGCAAAAAAGAGCGCTCCTTGCGGAACGCTCTTTAAGAAAACCATGTATATTATTTTTCTATTAGCCCTGAAGTAAGGATAATACACCCTGAGTAGCCTGATTAGCCTGTGCTAACATGGACTGACCAGCCTGCTGTAAGATGTTGTACTTAGACATGGTTACCATTTCAGATGCCATATCTACGTCACGGATGCCGGATTCAGCGGCCTGCAGATTTTCTGCAGTGTTATCTAAGTTAGCAATGGTGTGCTCCAATCTGTTCTGTACCGCACCGAGTAAGGATCTCTGCTTGGATACCTTCTGGATTGCTTCATCAATCTTACCGATACAAGCGGATGCACCTGTCTGTGTGGATACATCTACGTTGGAATCATTTACACCAAGAGCAGTTGCGCTCATATTTTCGATGGAGAAGCTCATGGTCTGACCTTCGTTAGCACCTACCTGAAGGATAACACCTCTGCCGCCAGCCTGTACGCCGTACTTTGCTTCGCCAAGGTAAGCGTCTTCATCACCAAGACCTGCACCGCCTGCTAAAACTGCGGTTGCAACGGTTGTACCGTCTGTTACAAATAAGGACTTTGCTTCGTCAGGGTCCGGGCTGTAAAGAGTAACATCCATATCAAGACCTGCTTCTGCAAGAAGTGCTTCGATATCTTCTTCTGTATATTCCTTACCGGACTGAAGACTTAATGTATAAGTACCCTTTGTATCAATACTTCCATCCGGCTTATAGGAAGCTGCTGTTGTAATGCAACATTCGTCTTCACCGGCCTTTGCCTTAAAGTTAATTTTTACAGTAATATCATTATCTGCACCATAGCGGTTAGCAGTAATCTTAATGCCGGTACATCCGACATAATTAGCGCTTGCAACCTGAACTTCTGCAGATGCGGATTTCTTACCTGCTACAGTTGCGGAACCTGTTACATTGGAAGCTGCAGTTAAGGAACCGAACTTTAAGTTTACTTCTACCTTTGCAGGAGTTGCTTTTGCAGTAGAGTCTTCCTGCTTTGCATTGGAAATTAACTCATCAATTTCAGACTGCATATATGTCATGTTTTCTGCCAGGTGAAGAGTAAGCTTCTTACCTTCTGCATCCCAGATTGCGGACTCACCGCCAACAGAAGCATCCTTTGCCACGTCAACGGAAACACCGGCAACGTCAGATGTAACAAATGCCTTTAAATTTGTGTCATAGGTACCAAACTTTGGACCTGCATTGGAACCGCTTGCGCTGCTTGCGCTAAGGGAACCGTCTAATAACTTCATTGTATTGAATTCAGTATCGGAAGCGATTCTGTCTAATTCTTCCTGTAACTGTTCGATTTCGTCCTGAATGTTGCCACGGTCGGAATCTGTTTCGGTACCGTTGGCTGCCTGTACTGCCAGCTCTCTCATTCTCTGTAAAATGGAATGGGATTCGTTTAATGCACCTTCTGCAGTCTGAATCATGGAGATACCATCGGATGCGTTGGTGGAAGCCTGGTCAAGACCACGAATCTGGCTTCTCATTTTTTCGGAAATTGCTAAGCCTGCTGCGTCATCTGCCGCGCGGTTAATTCTGTAACCGGAAGAGAGCTTTTCTGTGCTCTTTGCTAATGCGGAAGTAGAAATGCCAAGCTGTCTGTTGGCGTTCATAGCTGTCAAATTGTGCTGTACGATCATTGCCATAAGATAAATCCTCCTTGGTGTAAAATCTCTTTTTTATCTACTTCCTTGTAGTTACGTCCTTGTCGGCTTACATCCATGTAAGTTACGGTTTCACTTTGTATATCGGAAGGGTTTACGGGAATATTAACCCTTATTTTATTTTTTTTCGCAAAAATTAAAATATTGGATTATAGTCCCCTGATATCTACATCCACTATCATTGCCTCATCTAATGTCTGTTCTTTCAATAAGTAGCTCATATATATCGGAAGATATACTATATTATCGATTTGCTCAACATTTCCTACGGAGAACACGTATGCCTTTTCCATATGGTAATCAGGAACACCCATAAAATGTTCCAACGATTTATGTGTTTTATAATTCTTTCCGGATTTTACTTCAATTGGAACCACCTTTCCCCCAAACTCTATAACAAAATCCAGTTCTCCAAGGTTTTTCTTCTTACAAAAATATGGTTCAAACCCATTCGTAGTCAACTGCTGTGCCACTGCGTTCTCAAAATGCGCACCGTTGTTTACTTCACCATTCTTATTGATTAGTTCTATTTTTGTTTCCACAGGATACGCACTTGTAAGCAATCCTATGTCATTTGAAAACAAGCGAAAGACATTACTGCTCTTACTTGCCAGAAGAGGAACAATTGGTGCATCGGTGTTATATACCGGTAACACAACGCCCGCATCCTTAAGCCATAGGAAACTGTTCTCGTATCTGTCAAATTTAAGCTCCTTATCTAACATTGTAAAAACAAATTTTTTATTCTGTTTATTCAATTCTGCCGGAACTATATTATAGATAGATATTAGTTTGAGCTTTTTATCTGCCGCCTCGTATTGCGTAAAATCCGCCTTATATAAAGTGGTTATATCACGCTGTACTTTGTCAACCTCTCTGATGTCTTTTGTTTCTGTATATTTTTTAACCGCATCCGGCATACCACCAACAATTAAATATACGAAAAACAAGGATAGCAATTTTTCATGAATTAATTCATCCACCGTCTGCAATGTTCCATATTTTTCTTTCAACATATCCAATGTAGTTTGTGATATGCTGTTTGCAATCATGAACTCTTCAAAATCCATAGGATACATTCGAAGAACAGATAAATAGCCAACCGGCGCAGATGCAATACCCTTTAATTCTACCCCCAGCAGAGACCCGCTCATTACATACTTAAAGCTTCCCTCATCAACTAAAAATTTAATTTTGGTTACTATTTCCGGACATTTTTGAATCTCGTCAAAAAACACGATTGTTTTATGAGGCTTGCATTCTTCCGGCATAATCATTTTAAGCTTAACCAAGAATTCCTCTGCGCTCATCTGTGCATTTAAATGTTTTACCATGTCCGGCTGGTCAATAAAGTTTATTTCAAACTTTGTATATTCACTTTTTTCAATTTCATCCCTGATTAACCAGGTTTTTCCGATTTGTCTGGCACCTGTCACTAAAAGCGCTTTGTCGGAGCCTTTTATCCATTCCTTTATCTTTTCCGATTGCTTTCTATACATGAACATTCACCTCCACACCTTATACAATACAACACCTTGCCCCGTTTTTCAAGACGCATTACCTATATTTTGCCCCGTTTTTTACAGGATATCATGGTAATTTTGCCCCGTTTTGTATAAAAACAGGTTCTAAAAGATATTACGGTTAATTTTAACTAAAATATCTTTTAGCGCACAAACAAACGAAAGGACCCGGCCAAAAGACCGGGTCCTTTATTATGGAATGCTTTCGCACTCTATTTCTATTTCCTTTAAGCCTCCTAGGTTTCTTAAAGAAAGTCAGAAATTTTTAAATAATTCGACTAAGCGATTAGCCTAACAGGGAGAGAACGCCCTGGTTAGCCTGGTTAGCCTGAGCCAGCATGGACTGAGCTGCCTGCTGAAGGATGTTGTTCTTGGAGAACTGAACCATTTCAGAAGCCATATCAACGTCACGGATGCCGGATTCAGCTGCCTGTAAGTTCTCAGCTGTGTTGTCCAGGTTAGAGATGGTGTGCTCAAGTCTGTTCTGAATAGCACCGAGTAAGGATCTCTGCTTGGATACCTTTGCGATACCAGCATCGATGTTTTCGATGGAATTTTGAGCACTTGTCTGTGTGGAACAGTCAACCTTAGTTCCGTCTACACCAAGAGCCTGAGCGCTCATGTCGCTGATACCAAAGCTGATAGTCTGACCATAGTTAGCACCTACCTGAAGAGTAACGCCTTCGCCGTTAGCCTGAACATCGTAGTTCTTTTCGCCAAGGTATGCGTTTGTATCACCAAGACCCTTACCACCTGCAAGCTGTGCAGTAACCTTAGTTGTGTTATCCGTTACAAACAGAGTATCTGCCATATCAGGGTTTGGACCGTTGAATTCAACATCTGCGGAGAAACCTGCTTCAGCAAGTAACTTCTCGATATCAGCTTCGGTATATTCCTTACCTGTAGCAAGGCTTAAGGTATAGGAACCCTGCTTATCAAGAGAACCGTCTGCCTTATATGTAGCTGCAGTCTGAATCTTAGCTTCTTCTGCACCTGCAGTAGCCTTGAAGTCGATAGTAATCTTAACGTCGTTATCTGCACCATACTTGTTAGCAGTAATGGAGATACCGGTCATACCAACGAACTTCTGGTCTGTACTGGTTACTAACTGAGTCTTTACGCTGGACTTAACGCCTGCTACGGTTGCAGAACCTGTTGTAGCTGCAGAAGCAGTGTAAGTACCGTTCTTAAGATTTAATTCAACCTTAGCCGGAGCCTTGTAATCAGCTGCATTGTAGCTGTCTTCCTGCTTAGCATTTGCGATTAAGTTATCTAATTCAGCTTCAGTATAGGTCTTGTTCTTAGCAAGATTTAATGTTAAAGTCTTGCCGTCCTTAGACCAAACTGCGGATTCACCACCCTGGGAAGCACTAACTGTTGTTGCAATCTTAACGCCTGCAACGTCAGAAGTTACGAAACCTTCTAACTTAGTGTCATAAACACCAAACTTAGGACCAGCGGAAGTAACGGATGTGCCGCCACCTGCTAAGGAACCGTCTAACAGCTTCATTGTGTTGAATTCTGTTGTATCAGAGATTCTGTCAAGTTCGTCCTGTAACTGCTTGATTTCATCCTGGATGTTACCACGATCTTCATCAGTTTCAGTACCGTTAGCTGCCTGAATAGTTAATTCACGCATTCTCTGAAGAATGCTGTGGGATTCCTGTAATGCACCTTCTGCAGTCTGGATCATGGAGATACCATCCTGAGCGTTTGTGGAAGCCTGGTTTAAACCACGGATCTGGCTTCTCATCTTTTCAGAAATAGCAAGACCTGCTGCATCATCTGCTGCACGGTTAATTCTGTAACCGGAAGATAACTTTTCAGTACTCTTTGCGAGTGCGCCTGTGCTGATGCCTAACTGTCTGTTAGTGTTCATCGCTGTCATGTTGTGCTGTACTACCATTGCCATAATATTTACCTCCTTGAATTGTGTCCGGTACGGGTTCGCCCGTCCGGTTCCCGAGTCCTTTCGGGAATCACTTTTTGGTTTAATAGTTTTTGGAAGACTTCCTCTTTCGAACAACCTAGGATTTGTCAGTAGAGTAATTCTTCCGCAAGAGGTTATCCTCTTGCTTACACTAATTATATCGGTATTATTTTCTGGGACTTTAGCCCTTTTTTAAAATTTTTTGACTTTTTTCTAAAGATGTAGAACAGGCACAAGAAGTGGTATTCAGTCCATTTCTTCTTCCCATATTTAGGGGACACCCGTCAGATATTTTCTTTTTCTCTCTTGAACGGGTCCTATTCCGGCTGTTCTAATCAGAATTTTATCGAAATATCCTTTATTTATGCGGATTTCCCCGCATTTTTGATCCTGATTTTTTTAATTTTTTTCGTGCAAACCCACCAAAAAACAGCTATATTTTTCGTAAGCTTTTCCGAGATTGTCATCTGTCTTTTTTTGAAGTATACTATGGCTACAAAACGTTTTGTACTTTCTTAGTAACCATAAAATATCATAAATCAAAAATTATTCCCGCCAACATATAAAGGAGATATACAACTTTGAATAATAATGAACTATTACTTGCCATCTCTGATATGATGGATCAAAAATTAGATGAAAAAGTACTGCCACGAATCGATCATCTGGAAGAACGCTTCGACGGTTTGGAAGAACGCTTCGATGGTCTGGAAGAACGCTTTAACGGCTTGGAAGAACGCTTCGATGGCTTAGAAGAACGCTTCGATGGTCTGGAAGAACGCTTTAACGGCTTGGAAGAACGCTTTGATGGCTTAGAAGAACGCTTCGACGGTTTGGAAGAACGCTTCGATGGTCTGGAAGAACGCTTCGACGGTTTGGAAGAACGCTTCGACGGCCTGGACAGCAGAGTCAAGAATATAGAGATTACTCTGGAAAACGATGTCGTTCCTAGACTTTCCCACATCGAACAATGCTATCTTGATACCTACGAACGGTATCAAAGCGGTATTGATAAATTAGATGAAATGCAGTGTGATATCGATATTATTAAGCTTACCGTTACCGGTCATAGCGAAGAACTTAATAAAATCACCAAACCATATTTATTAAAGTAATTCTGCGCCACGTCCGAAGTCTGCCATTGTCTTTATCATATTCTCACACCCACTGCGCCACCCAGATACTGGCCACAATGCCCGCCAGGGTAGAAAGTAATCCCCCTGTCAGGGTCCATCTTGTTTTTTTCACCTTGGCAGCCACAAAATACACACTCATAGTATAAAACACAGTCTCTGTACTGGAACAAAGGATGGATACGGTTTTACCAAGCAGCGAATCAGGGCCATAGGTTTCAAAAATGTCCAGCACCAGCCCCGTCGCTGCCGAGGAGGAAAATAACTTAATAAACGAAACCGGCAGCAAAGCTGCATCAAAGTGCAACAGCTTTGCTACAGGACTTAGCCATGCTGCCAGAATATCCAGCGCACCGGAGGCACGTAAAATCCCCACACTCATTAAAAGCCCTATTAAGGTAGGCAGCAGCTCTACCACGGTTTTCATGCCATCTTTGGCGCCTTTCACAAATTCCTGATAGACATCTACTTTTTGAAGCAATCCAAATCCCACAATATAAAAAATAAGTAACGGAATCATATAATAAGAAAGATATACTAAAAAATCCACAAAAAAACACCGCCGCAACACAATTAGTATATTGTATTGCGGCGATGCCGTTTTTATGCTTCGTAGCCGTTTGGATTATTGCTCTGCCATCTCCAGGTGTCTTCGCACATCTCTTCAATGCCGCGTTCTGCGGTCCAGCCAAGTTCTTCTTTTGCCTTAGCCGGGTCTGCATAGCAGGTGGAAATGTCGCCCGGACGACGTTCTCTGATAATATAAGGAATTTCCTTGCCGCAGGCCTTTTCAAATGCCTTGACAATATCTAATACGCTGTAGCCGTTGCCGGTACCCAGGTTATAAATGGAAACTCCGCTCTTATCTTCAATTTTCTTTAATGCCTTTACGTGACCGATTGCCAGGTCTACTACATGGATGTAGTCTCTGACACCGGTGCCGTCGTGGGTATCGTAGTCGTTACCGAATACATTGAGCTTTTCCAGCTTGCCCACCGCAACCTGGGAGATGTATGGTACAAGGTTGTTTGGAATACCCTTCGGATCCTCGCCGATGATACCGCTCTTATGGGCACCGATTGGGTTGAAGTAACGAAGGAGTACCACGTTCCATTCCGGGTCTGCGGTATTTAAGTCAGTTAAAATCTGCTCTAACATGCCCTTAGTTCTGCCGTAAGGATTGGTAATGTCGCCCTTTGGACAAGCCTCGGTAATCGGAATAAACGCCGGACTTCCGTACACCGTAGCAGAAGAGCTGAAGATAATGTTCTTTACGCCGTGTTTTCTCATAACATCGCAAAGAATTAAAGTACCTGTGATGTTGTTGTGATAATATTCCAATGGCTTTGCCACAGACTCACCAACTGCTTTTAAGCCTGCAAAGTGAATTACCGCATCTACTTTTTCTTTTGCAAAAATAGTTTCCAATGCTTCTCTATCTAAAAGATCTGCCTGATAAAACACCACCGGCTTTCCTGTGATTTTTTCCACACGCTCCAGGGATTTTTCGCTGGAATTGCACAGATTGTCCACAACAACAACTTCATGTCCTGCATTTAATAATTCTACACAAGTGTGGCTGCCGATATAGCCTGCACCGCCGGTTACCAGTATTCTCATAACAATATCCTCCGTTTTCTTTTTCGGCTTTACGCCGGATTTCTTCTTTTCCTACATAGTATATCAAAACCTTTTGCAAAATGCAACATATTTTTTATATTTTCTGTTTTATTCTAGTAATTCTGTTTTAAATCTGTTATTACATTTGTATTTACAATTCTTTTATTCTTCGCTTTCCACGCGCGTTCCTCCCGCCCCGCCTTACTCCGGCAGTAAATCACCGCAACTATCGTGCTGATTATGGTAGCCAGAATTACCGGTGCCACAATAGCCGCCGGAGATGCACTTTGATACTGGCTGCGGTAGGCTATCATATTAATAGGAATCAGCTGTAACGAGGACATATTCATTACCAAAAGAGTGCACATTTCCGTACTTGCTGCCCGGGGAATATCTTTCGTTCCTGCAGTATACCCCGGCGTTTTTCGTTCTTCTTCCAAATCTGCCAGCTCTTCCATCGCCTTAATTCCCGCCGGTGTGGCTGCCCAGCCAAGTCCCAGCACATTAGCAACCATATTGGTGGCAATGTATTCCGCCGCCTTGGATTCCGGTTTCAATCTTGGAAACAAAAAGCGGATGACCGGAGATAGCCCCTTCGCCATTTTTTCCAGTAGTCCGCTGGCCCTTGCCACCTGCATAAGGCCGGTCCACATAGACAGTATCCCCATCATGGTAATGCACAAGGTTACCGCACTTCCTGCTGATTCCAAAGCTCCGTTTCCAACTGCCTCCATAGTTCCGGTCAGCATTCCTACTGCCACTCCAATCAATATCATCAGTGCCCAGATTACGTTTAACATGTAGAAAACCTTCTTTCCGCAATTATCCCTATCCTATTCCTCCAGTTTCGTTTTTATTCCTAGAATTTCTTTAAATTGTTAATATTTGTCAAAAAGACTTTACAAATTCTTCCTTTTCATGTATAATGCTGTCAAGAGGCTTGAACAGGAAAGTTTCTAAAAAACCAAGGAATAAGGAGAATGCAACATGGGTCAGATTATTAAAAATACAGGCATTGTCCGCCGTTTGGACGAGCTGGGCAGAATTACTTTACCAATCGAATTGCGCAGAAATTTGGATATCGGTGAAAAAGATCCTGTAGAAATCTATGTTTCGGATGATATGATTATCTTAAAGAAGTTCGCTCCGGTTGACACCTTCACAGGCAGCACAGAAGACCTTGTGGAATACCACGGCAAAATGGTTTCCAAAGATTCCATCAAAGAATTGGCTAAACTTGCCGGTATTATCAAATAATACCATTACATACCTAAAGATAAACAAGCCCACGGAAGAAGTTCTTCCATGGGCTTTATTTTTTATCCTTCTATTTTTCTAACAGGGCCTGGTAAATATCCCGTTTGGATATTCCTCTGTCATTTGCTGCCGCTTTCATGGCTTCTTTTTTATCCATTCCGCCGGAAATATAATATTCCACATGCTCCGCAATAGACATTTCCTGCCACTTGGCCTGCTCTTCTTTTTCAAATTCTGCAAAGTCTTTTCCGTGAACAACCAAAACACATTCCCCTCTTGGTTCTTCCGCTTCAAAATGGGCAAGCACCGCGGAAATCAGGCCGGACATCGTGGTTTCGTGTTTTTTGGTAAGTTCCCGGCACACCGTCATTTCACGGTCACCCAAGGTTTCCAGCAAAAGCGCCAGTGTCTTTTTTAACCGATGGGGTGCCTCATACAAAATAATGGTTCTGGTCTCCTCCTGCAAATCAGCAAGCACCTGACGGCACTCTTTTTTATCGGAAGGAAGAAAGGCTTCAAATGCAAAGCGTCTGGTTGGCAGTCCGGAAATCGTCAGTGCAGTTACACAGGCACATGCTCCCGGAAGACTTGTTACGGTAATCCCGGCTTCTCTTGCCATGCGCACCAGTTCTTCTCCCGGGTCGGAAATTCCCGGAGTTCCTGCATCCGTAATCAATGCAACATTGGTTCCGGAAAGCATCTGCTGCACCAGTTCTTTTCCTTTTTCAATTTTATTGTATTCATGGTAGCTCGTCATCGGAGTTTTAATTTCAAAATGATTCAGCAGTTTGATACTGTTTCTGGTATCCTCCGCCGCAATCACATCCACCTCTTTTAAGGTGCGGATTACGCGGAAGGTGATATCCTCCAGATTTCCGATTGGCGTAGCACATAAATATAAGGTTCCCGGCATATTGCTTCACCTTTCCTGTTTCATACAAACTTCTTTGTTACTATCTTTACCCTAATACCCATATACCTCATAAATTTCTTCGGTATATACTCCGGGCTCTTTATAAACAACTAACGGCGGGGCAATCTTTATCATGGATTTTCCGCCTTTTAAACACTCTAACAGCACCATGTTCGGTTCCTTGTCCAAATACGGATGAACCAGACGCATGGCTTTTGGCTCTAATTTATACTTCTGACACACTGCAAAAATTTCCGCCAGACGGAAGGGCCGGTGTACCATATAAAATCTGCCGTTTGGTTTTAATACCGCAGAAGCCTCCCTGATTACATCCTCCAGGGAGCAAAGCACTTCATGGCGGGCAATAGCCTTTGGCAGGTCGGGATTTTTTAACCCGTGCATATCATTCATGTAGGGCGGATTGCAGGTTACCACATCAAAGACAGCCTTTCCGAAAACAGAAGAAGCTTCTTTGATGTCGCCGGTAACCACGTTTATTTTTTCTTCTAAACCGTTCATTGCCACGCTGCGACGTGCCATGTCCGCACTTTCTTCCTGGATTTCCAAAGCAGTGAACTGTTTTGCTTCGGTTTTTGCAGACAACAGTATCGGAATAATTCCGGTACCGGTGCCCATATCCAGTACCCGTTCTCCCGGCTTTACTTTGGCAAATCCGGATAACAGCACTGCATCCATGCCAAAGCAGAACTTTTCTTCATTCTGGATAATTTTCAGGTTATTCCTCTGCAAATCGTCGATACGTTCGCCGGGCAGAAGGTTTGCCTTTTCTTCCATGCTTAGTCTCCTAAATTGGATTTGCCTTCTCTCTTTTCCAGCATCTCCAATGCCTTTAATTCTGCATCATCGGTAGTATTTCGCTCTTTTTTACGACGCGGCTTAAAGGAAAGCTCGGAGGTATGATAATCCTTTACCTCTTTTTCATCGTTCTCCTTGGTGATAACCACCTTCACCCGCTGCTTTAATACGCTGACACTCTGTACTTCACCCTTGAAACCATCCTTTGTGGTAACAAAATCCCCCACATTCGGAAGCTTGCTGTTTAAGTCTTCATATGCCTCTTCCTCGTTCTTTAAGCAGCACATCAGTCTGCCGCACACGCCGGAAATCTTCGTTGGGTTTAAGGACAGATTCTGTTCCTTTGCCATTTTAATAGAAACCGGTACGAAGTCGGTTAAGTAGGAATGGCAGCAAAGCGGTCTGCCGCACACACCGATACCGCCAAGGATTTTGGTCTCATCACGGACACCAATCTGACGCAGTTCGATTCTTGTTTTAAACACTGCTGCCAGGTCCTTTACCAGCTCACGGAAGTCGATACGTCCGTCCGCAGTAAAGTAAAACAGCACCTTGTTATTGTCAAACGTATACTCACAGTCAATGAGCTTCATTTCCAGCTCATGCTTTCTGATTTTTTCCAGACAAACCTTGAACGCTTCCTTTTCTTTTTCCTTATTGGCACGTTCGATTTCATCGTCCTCCGGTGTGGCCGGACGGATAACAGGCTTTAACGGCTGGATTACCTTATCTTCCTCCACTTCCTTTGGCGCCAGTACTACAAAACCGTATTCTACGCCTCTGGCAGTTTCTACGATAACATTGCTTCCCTGCTTGATATCAAAATCAAGCGGGTCAAAATAATATACCTTTCCCGCTTTACGAAAGCGGACACCAATTACCTTTATCATCATCTATAACCTCCATATTACTCTTTTTCTGATTTAGCCCTTCATGGTATATAACAGCATCTCCAAGGAAACCTCCAGGTTTACATTGGCGCTCATGCGCTGCCGTGTCGTATCAATCGCCTCTATGCACTCCTCAATACGGGCATAGCTCATGTGCTCTGCCTGATTGGTAAGCTCTCGTTCCTCCTCCCGGAATATCGGGCGCCCCGCACCATTGGTGGATTTCATTACCAACACATCACGATACCACAAGTTCATAAGGGACAGGATATCCGGAAGCTCCGTCTTTCTGCCCGCCCATTCCTTTACCTTTTTATAAAGCTCCTCTGCCGGCATGGAATTTAACCGGCGAAGCACCTTAATGACCTCATCTTTTAATTCTACAAACTCGCCGGACTGCGCATAAGCAATGGCCTTCCCCGGCACTCCGTCCGCAAAATCCGCCGCCACCTCTGCCATAAAGCTTGCAATACCGTGATGCTCCGTTAAGAGCTTTGTGATTTGTCCTCTTGCCACCGGCCGCACATTCAGTAAAATGCACCGGGACAAAATGGTTGGAAGCAGAAGCTTGGCATTAACCGTCAGTAAAATAATAACCGCATATTCCGGCGGCTCTTCTATGGTTTTTAACATGGCATTCTGAGCCTGCTCCGTCATTTTTTCTGCTTCATCTATAATATAGACCTTGTAAGGTCTGCTATAGGGTTTGACCAAAATATCATTGTTTAACTGAAGGCGGATGTCATCCACGCTGATGCTTGCCTTCTCATGTGTTACCCGCCGGATATCCGGATGATTTCCGGATACTGCCTGTTTGCAGGACTGACAGTGTCCGCAAGGCTCTATGCCGCCTTCTTCACACTGCAGGGTGGTGGCAAAGGTTTCTGCCAGCAGTTTCTTACCGGAACCTGCTTCCCCCTGGATAATATACGCATGGGACACCTTGCCCATCCGTATGGCATTCTGCAAATGCCCTGTCATATGCTCTTGTCCAATAATGTCCTGAAACTTCATAGTTTTCCTCAAAATTATGCCAGCCGTTTGGCCGGCTGCTGCCCTTTGCCGCGTCTTACGTTAAAATATCCAGCAAAAGACCCCGAATCTCGTCGATTTTACTTAAAATAAATAAATGGTCCTTTTCCTCCTTTAACAGCTCTGCTGCCAGAAGGTCCAAGTTTTCATCCACCAGCTTAATCATGCCGTACACACGGTGTCTGCCCCGGCGGTCCAAAAAGTTTTCTCTGGTAAACTTGTGGGAGCGGGACACAATCTCATTCATAAACTCCTGAATGAGGGACCGGTAATACTTCATATCCCGCACGTCCATATGCTTGGCAATCTTTTTGCCTTCTTTTTCGATGTCGGTCAGAAGTCCGGATAACCGCTCCGCCAGCGCCGTTTCTTCAATGGCGGAAAGCAGGGTGAACTGGAAGCTTCCGTCTGACGGCTGTGGCGCCGGAGCCTTTGCCTCCACCTGGGTAACCTGCTGC
>JAGAQI010000117.1 GCA_017622795.1 Lachnospiraceae bacterium | reverse complement strand
GAAAACTGATTTTATCCCGGAGTATCATACTCCGGGATATTTAAATGTGAAGGATTTATGATTGATTCAGAGATATATTAGGCATTTAATGATAATCCGGTTGCGTGGGAAAATTTCAATACTTTCCCCAAATTATATCAGAGAGTAAGAATTGACTCTATTCAGCGTGATAAGAAGGATAGAGCTGTTTTTGATATATGCTTGGAAAATTAATTGGGCAGTCAGAAGTAGGAAAATGTTTGGTGATTGGAACGATTATGGCGGATCGCTTGATTATTAAGCAACAGAAAATTTCAGTTTTCACGAGCTTTTGCCATGCCGACAGGTTCGCAAGACAAGCTCCCAACAGTCATATTAAGCTCATCTGCGCATGGCTCATTGTTACGCGTAATTTGCCCACATATCATAATAGTCTACGCCTTTCGCAGCGAACGCACCTGCGGAGGGTGTAGACTATTATGATTTTTTCTGTATCCGGCGTTCAGCGCTTTTCCGGAAGGCTCCAAGGAAGGAGATTCTTTTCCTGATGGATGTTCCTGGCCGGGCAGCCATCTGTTTGAAGTGCCGGAGAAGGCAGGTGGAAATGGAGATGTAAAGGATTTGGAGGATTCAAAAAGCACGAAGTGCTTATAAAAAGGTACAAGGGGCACCTCTGGACAAAACCTGTTTTGTCTAAGAGTGCCCTTGTGCCTTTTTAAGTACATCCACCGGATGTTTTGAATCCACCAAATCAAGAACAACCTAATAAACTACCTTACACTCGGTCTCCGGCACTGAGTTATGGGGCGCGGACGAAGGAACAGACATTGCATTAGGGAAAGAATCCTCTTCCTTGGCAAGCAACCGTGAAAAGCGGCTGAGCCGGAAAAGAAAAAGAGCAAAAAAGTATTCTCCGCGGTGCGTTCACCCCCGAAAGAGTAAAAATATACGATTACCGCTTGCTTTTTATACACCTTTATGATATATTATGCATCACATAGTATAAAAATACATTATTAAAGGAGAGATTATTATGAAAAAATTAATCGCACTTGCCCTTTCCGTAGTGCTTGCTTTAGGCGCATTCGCGGGTTGCGGCGGAAAAGAAGCAACAACAGCAAAGGTAATTGAAATTGACTTAACAAGTGAAGAATATGCATTTGGTGTAGATAAGACACAGCCGGAATTATTAGCTTCCGTAAATGCATTTATTGCAGAAATTAAGGAGAACGGTAAGTTTGATGAAATCTGTAACAACTACTTCGGTGACGGTACACCGGTTGCAGTTACATCCGCAACACCGGATGCTTCCAAAGATCAGTTAGTAGTTGCAACCAACGCAGCATTCGAGCCTTTCGAATACATGAAGGGTGACAGCTACTACGGTATCGATATGGAAATTGCGAAGGCTCTTGCTGATTACCTTGGCAAGGAACTGGTTATTTCCAACATGGACTTCGATGCAGTTTGTTTATCCGTTGGCCAGCAGAAGTGTGACATCGCTATGGCTGGTCTTACCGTAAAGCCGGAGCGTGAAGAGTACGTTACTTTCTCCACTTCCTACTACAGCGCATCCCAGAAGATTATCGTAACTTCCGATAATACCGAGTTTGATGCCTGCAAGACCGCCGCAGATGTAGAAGCAATTCTTGCTGCAAAGGATAAGAGCACAAAGATTGGTGTTCAGACAGGTACCACAGGCCAGTTCTACGTAGAAGGTGATGAAGGCTGGGGCTTTGCCGGCTTCCCTGTAGAGGGCATTGGTTATAAGAACGGTTCCCTTGCGGTTCAGGACTTATTAAACGGCAACTTAAACTATGTTATCATTGACTCTGCTCCTGCTGCATGCATCACAGAAGCAATCAACGCAATGCAGTAAAACACACCCGTTAGAAAGAGGACTTCATGGGAGATTTTAGTAAAAAAGTAGATGCCTTTCTGGATGCATTTATCAATCAGAACGGCTATGCAAAGGTATTAGAGGGCTTACAGAACACCTTGCTTATTGCGGTGCTCGGCCTGGTAATCGGTATTCTTATCGGTACGGTGATTGCCATTGTCCGTGTGCTTCCGAAGTATAAGGTGCTTCCGAGAGTGTTAAACGGAATCTGCAGCTTTTATGTAGGTTTGTTCCGCGGAACCCCGATTGTGGTACAGCTGCTGGTATTTTATTACGTTATGCTGCCGCTTCTGGGACTCCGTATAAGCAGCGTGAACGTGGCAATTATCGTGTTTGGTTTAAACAGTGGCGCCTACATATCCGAAATCATGCGAAGCGGTATTCTTTCCGTAGATCATGGCCAGATGGAGGCAGGACGTGCAGTAGGTCTTAGCTATTGGACCACCATGTTAAAAATTGTCATTCCGCAAGCAGTAAAAAATATTCTTCCTACCCTGGGTAATGAGTTTATTGCCCTGATTAAGGAAACTTCGGTAGTCAGTTTCGTAGGTGCTACCGACCTTTACATTGCTTTTAACATGATAGGAAGTAACAGCTATGAGTTCATGGTGCCATACCTTGTGATGGCTCTGATTTACATTGTTCTGGTGCTGTTAATCAGCCTGGGCATTAAAATAATGGAAAGGAGCTTGAGAAAAAGTGATAGACGTCATTAATTTACAAAAAAGCTTCGGTTCCAACCAGGTATTAAAGGGCATCGATATTAAAATTGAAAAGGGCGATATTATGTGCGTCATCGGTCCCTCCGGTTCCGGTAAGAGTACATTTCTTCGCTGCTTAAACTGTATGGAGGACCCAACCGGCGGCCAAATTATTTTCAACGGTGTGGATATTGCAGATTTTAAGGTAGATATTAATATTCACCGTCGTCACATGGGTATGGTGTTCCAGCATTTTAACCTGTTCAACAACAAAACCGTAATCCAGAATATTATGTTGGCACCGGTTTTGGTTGGACTTCAGGATTTAAAAAAGGCAAAACGGCAAAATTCCTTCATTAAGTTGACGAATTTGCTCCGCAGTAGTAAAATGAAAAAAGACCTTGTGGCTATTACAACAAGCAAGGCAGAAATCAAGCAGCAGGCAAAGGAAAATGCCATGGCGCTTCTTAACCGTATCGGTCTGGCAGACAAAGCGGATGTTTATCCGTCCACCCTGTCCGGTGGTCAGAAGCAGCGTGTTGCCATTGTGCGTGCCCTTGCCATGAATCCGGATGTAATTTTGTTCGACGAACCAACCTCCGCCTTAGACCCTGAAATGGTAGGCGAAGTGCTTGATTTAATGAAACAGCTGGCTAAGGAAGGCATGACCATGATTATTGTTACCCATGAAATGGGCTTTGCCCGTGAGGTTGCCAACCGCGTCTTATTTATCGATGACGGCCAGATTTTAGAGAGTGCTCCGCCGGCAGAATTTTTTGGAAACCCAAAGAATCCTCGTCTGAAAGAGTTTTTATCCAAGGTGTTATAAGGGCTTCCTCGTAGTGCTCTTATCAACATACAGAACCGCTTTTTTAGCGAAAAGACCGGCACCTTCTCCCCGATAGTGCAGGTCTTTTTCTTTTTGCATTTATGAAAAAGAAAGAATTGACGAAATTGAGGGAATGATATAAAATTTATTTAGTATGGGGTAAAATTTTAACTTTCATCAGGAGGCTCATCATGGGTGGTTTTTTCGCAGTTGCATCAAAGGAATCCTGCATTATGGATTTGTTCTTCGGAACAGATTATCATTCCCATCTGGGAACCAAGAGGGGCGGTATGGCAGTATACGGGCCAAAGGGCTTTGACCGTTCCATTCACAATATTCAGAATTCTCCGTTCCGTACCAAGTTTGAACGTGACGTAGAAGAATTAGAAGGAAACTTAGGTATCGGATGTATTTCCGATTTTGAACCACAGCCGCTGTTGGTACATTCCCATTTAGGCAGCTTTGCCATTACAACCGTAGGCCGTATCAACAATGTGGACGAACTGGTAAAAGAGTGCTTTGAGTCCGGTCATACCCACTTTTTGGAGATGAGCGGCGGCAGCATCAACCCAACGGAAATTACGGCAGCGCTCATCAATCAGAAGGCAACCATTGCCGAAGGTCTTGCCAATGTGCAGGAAAAAGTAGAGGGCTCCATGACAGTACTTGTTCTGACACCGGAAGGTATTTATGCTTCCCGTGACCGCCTGGGCAGAACCCCTGTTATTATCGGAAAAAAAGACAATGCTTTCTGTGCTTCCTTTGAAAGCTTTGCATATTTAAACCTGGGTTATCAGGACTATAAAGAACTGGGACCGGGTGAAATTGTTTATATGACACCGGACAAATTGGTAACTTTAAAGGAGCCGGGAGAAGAAATGAAGATTTGTTCTTTCCTGTGGGTATACTACGGTTATCCAACCTCCACCTACGAAGGTGTTAACGTAGAAAAGATGCGTTATGATTGTGGTCGTATGCTGGCAAAAAGGGATTCCGAGGAACCGGACAGCGTTGCCGGTGTTCCGGACTCCGGTGTGCCGCATGCCATCGGTTATGCCAACGAATCCGGTATTCCGTATGAAAGACCATTCATTAAATACACACCAACCTGGCCTCGTTCCTTTATGCCGGCCAATCAGTCCCAGCGAAATCTCATCGCAAAGATGAAGTTAATTCCGGTTCATGAACTGATTCAGGATAAAAAGCTGCTGTTGATTGACGATTCTATTGTGCGAGGCACTCAGCTTGGTGAAACTACCGAATTTTTATATGAAAGCGGTGCAAAAGAGGTGCATATCCGTACCGCTTGCCCGCCACTGTTGTTTGGCTGTAAATATTTAAATTTCTCCCGGTCTTCTTCCGAGATGGACTTAATCACAAGACGTATCATCCAGAAGAGAGAAGGAGAGGTTACAAAAGAACTGTTGGAGGATTACGCAAATCCGGACAGCGAAAATTACAAGGCAATGGTGGAAGAAATCCGTAAGGAACTGAATTTCACATCCTTAAAGTTCCATCGTCTGGATGACATGGTGGAAGCGATCGGAATTTCTCCTTGCAAGCTTTGCACTTACTGCTGGAACGGTAAAGAGTAAACGGGAAAGCACCTGAGAGAAGGGAGTTGTGGGTATGGAATTTAAGTATGCAGATAAGCAGGAGCAGATAAAGAAAATCAATCGGTTTCTGGCTTTGGGAGTTATTGTATTCAGTATTTTTGCTACCGGTATTGTCATTGGTTCTTATTTGAATGGTTACCGGACTCTTCCGTATTTGCTCGCAGTGGCGGGAATTATGGTCGTAGGAAATGTGATTAATCTGATTATTTTCAAAAAGGTTCCTCACAGTACAAAACTACGAGTAGTGGCATTGATTGAAATCATGATTCTATCCGTACTGTTGTCAGCGGCTTTTGAAAGTGATTATATGCGTTTTATGCCGATAATTCCGTTTATTGGTTGCCTGTTGTTTTATGATGTTAAATTTTCCGGAATAGCAACCATATACCTGGTTGTTATGAACTGGATTGTTATCATTATCCGTGCATTTGTATTAAATCATTTTGAGAGTGAAGATGTGACGGACCGTTTGGTATCCTGTCTGGTAATTACCATAATGATGTTTATTGTTTGGTATACCACATTGGTCGGTAAGCGTTTCAATGAGGACTCTTTAAACCGTCTCCGCGCAGAAGCCGAAAAGCAGAAAGAAAGTGCAGATAATATCCTTAAGATTGCCGAAAAGGTACGTAAAGACACGGAAAGTGCCATGAACATTGTGGATGAATTAAAGGAATCCTCTGAGGTGGTACGTCATTCGGTAAATGATATCAGCGAAAGTACCAGCCAGACAGCAGAAAATATCCAGACCCAGACCATGATGACCCAGGACATCCAGAACAATATCGAAAAGACAGTGGAACGTTCCGAACATATGGTACGTGTGGCACAGCGCTCCAATGAAGTAAACACAAAGAACATGGAAATGGTAAAAGAGCTGAAGAAGCAGGCAGATGTACTGGCAGCAACCAACGTCCAGGTAGCAGAGTCTATGCGTCAGTTAAGGGAAAATGTAGGCAGTGTAAAGAACATTACCAACACCATCGTGTCCATTTCTTCCCAAACCAATTTACTGGCACTGAACGCTTCCATCGAAAGTGCCCGTGCCGGTGAAGCAGGCCGTGGTTTTGCGGTAGTTGCAGAGCAAATCCGTGAGCTTTCCGAAAACACCAGAAGAGAAACCGAGCAGATTTCCGCTATTTTGGAAGAACTGACACGCAATGCAGACCAGACGGTAACAGCGGTAGAAAAGTCTGTAGAAGTAAGCTCTGAACAGGATCGCATGATTACCGGAGTGGCGGAGCAGTTCGATGAAATGAACCGTAATGTAAACGAGCTGGTAGGAGACATTTCCGATATTGATACTATGATTGAAAGTCTTTCCACAGCCAATAATCAGATTGTAGACAATATAATGCAGCTGTCTGCTACTACAGAAGAAGTTACAGCAGCAGCGCAGCAGTCCACGGAAATTACAGAAAAGAACTACAGCGATTCTGTAGATGCACAAAAACTTCTTCACGGAGTTTTGGAAATTTCCCGTCAGATGGACAACTATATTTAAGTATAAGGGCTGCCGAGGGCGGCCCTTTTTTAGCATACTTGAAAAATAAAAGTTATGTGATATAATGAGTTAGCGGAAACTAACATGTACAAAATGGTGGTTTTGAAGATAGAAAGGATTGAAATATATGAAACAATACAGTGTTACCGGTATGAGCTGTGCAGCCTGCAGTGCCCGGGTAGAAAAGGCAGTGGGCAAGGTAGAGGGAGTTACTTCCTGCTCTGTTAGCCTATTAACCAATTCCATGGGAGTGGACGGAACGGCAAGTACCGAAGCAATTATTAAAGCGGTGGAAGAAGCCGGATATGGTGCTTTTGAAAAGGGAGCTGCAGCGGAGGAAGGCGTTTCCAGTAGCAGCAATCCGGGTTTTGAGGAAGATGCTCTGGCAGATAAAGATACGCCCCTTTTGAAAAAGCGTTTGTTTACGTCCCTTGGATTCTTACTGGTGCTTATGTACGTTTCCATGGGACATATGATGTGGGGATGGCCGGTGCCGGAGTTTTTGGACAGAAATCCGGTGGCAGCAGGGCTTTTGCAGCTGCTTTTGACGGTAATCGTTATGGTCATCAACCAGAAATTTTTTATCAATGGCTATAAGAGCCTGTTTCATGGTGCACCTAATATGGATACTTTAGTTGCGCTGGGCTCGAGCGCTGCCTTCGTGTACAGTACCTATGCGCTGTTTGCCATGTCGGATGCCATGGCTCTCGGAAACCATGAATTGATGCATGAGTATATGCATGAATTCTATTTTGAATCTTCGGCAATGATTCTGACGCTGATTACAGTCGGCAAAATGCTGGAGGCCCGTTCCAAAGGAAAGACTACGGATGCACTGAAAGGATTGATGAAGCTGGCACCGAAAACCGCTACCGTGGTCAGAAACGGTGAAGAACAGACGGTGCCTATGGAACAGGTTATTATCGGGGATGTGTTTGTAGTCCGCCCGGGCGAGCAAATTCCGGTGGACGGCGTAGTAATAGAAGGTGCCGGCGCGGTGAATGAATCTGCCCTGACAGGAGAAAGCATCCCGGTGGATAAAGAGGCAGGAAGCACAGTTTCTGCAGCTACACTAAACCAGTCAGGATTTTTAACCTGCCGGGCAACAAGAGTAGGGCAGGATACTACCTTATCGCAGATTATTAAAATGGTCAGTGATGCGGCTGCAACCAAAGCACCGATTGCAAAAGTTGCGGATAAGGTATCCGGTGTATTTGTTCCTGTGGTGATTACCATTGCAGTAGTTGCTGTTATTGGCTGGCTTCTTGCAGGAGAAAGTATCGGATTCGCACTGGCAAGGGGAATCTCTGTATTGGTTATCAGCTGCCCGTGCGCATTGGGATTGGCAACACCGGTAGCTATTATGGTAGGTAACGGCGTGGGTGCTAAAAACGGTATTATGTTCAAAACGGCGGTTTCTTTAGAGGAAACCGGTAAAGTACAGATTGTGGCTTTAGATAAAACCGGAACCATTACCAAAGGAGAACCGCAGGTGACGGATGTGGTTCCTGCGGAGGGCGTGACGGAAGAACAATTGCTGACTTTTGCCAATGCCCTGGAACAAAAGAGTGAGCATCCGTTGGCAAAAGCAGTGCTTGCCTATGCAACGGAAAAACAGGTACAGTCGGTGGAGGTCTCCGGTTTTGAGGCTCTGCCGGGTAACGGATTGACCGGAACTGTGGCAGAAGGTACTTTATACGGAGGCAATGAACGGTTTATCCGTAAGAAAGCTTCTGTTCCGCAGGAGATAAAAACAAGGGCAGAGAGTTTTGCTTCTCATGGAAAAACACCGTTGTTTTTTGCTCTTGATACAAAGCTGTTGGGCGTGATTGCTGTGGCAGATGTAATCAAAGAAGACAGCCCGCAGGCTATCAGCAAGTTACAGAATATGGGAATCCGGGTTGTTATGCTAACCGGTGATAATGAGAAGACGGCCAAGGCGATTGGTGCTCAGGCCGGTGTGGATGAAGTGATTGCCGGTGTGCTTCCGGAAGGTAAGGAACAGGTAATACGGCAGTTGAAGGAGCAGGGTAAGGTTGCAATGGTAGGAGACGGTATCAATGACGCACCGGCGCTGACGCAGGCGGATATGGGAATTGCCATTGGTGCAGGTACCGATATTGCCATCGATGCGGCAGATGTGGTGCTGATGAAGAGCAGACTTTCCGATGTGCCTGCAGCCATCAGGCTTAGCCGGGCAACCCTGAAAAATATCCATCAGAACCTGTTCTGGGCATTTTTCTATAACAGCATCGGAATTCCGTTGGCAGCGGGCTTGTTTATACCTGTTTTAGGATGGGAACTGAACCCGATGTTCGGAGCTGCCGCCATGAGCCTGTCCAGCTTTTGCGTAGTAACAAATGCCTTGCGTTTAAACCTGGTACAGGTATATAATAGTAAAAAAGATAAGAAAATCAGACAAAACGGTGTTGCGACGCCGATTGTTTTAGAAGAAAAGGAGAAAACTATGGAAAAGACAATGAAAATTGAAGGCATGATGTGCGGCCATTGTGAAGCAAGAGTGAAGAAGTGCTTAGAAGCGCTGCCGGAGGTAATTACAGCTATGGTAAGCCATGAAAACGGTACTGCAGTAGTAACGTTAAGTGCAGAAATTTCGGATGAGATTCTTAGAAAAACAGTGGAAGACCAGGATTACAAAGTGCTTTCCGTGGAATAGGACTGTGGTTATCAGAAACCTGTTAATTTTACGTAAACGTTTACGTAAAATTAGCAGGTTTTTTTGCGGAAAAATGTCGAAATAACTTGAAAGCATGAGAGAAATCGTTTATGATAGAGGATAGAATAAGATAGGTATGTTATTGGCTTTTGTTGAAAATACGGAAGGAGGGTAGAAACTGACATGAGATTAAGAGACCGTTTGTATATCACCCTGTTGGCAATCACGTTAGTGCCATTGTTATTATGCGGATTAATTATGCTGTATCAGAATAATAAAAATGCAGAGGGTCTTATTGAGGAAAACTTATTGGGCATCAGTAAATCCCAAATTGACAATATAGAAAACTTCTTTGAAAAAGTAAAACAGGACATGGAAATTGTGGCAAATTACAGCTTCCTTCAGCAGGAGGTTTTAGTTAGTCTCGGTCAGGCAGAGAGCAACGACGCGTCTGCCAGAAAGCATTTGGAAGAAATTCTGCAGGAACATATGCTCCACCAGCCATATATCCAGTCTATGGTAATCACCGATAAAAACTTCTGTACCGTGGCAGCAAGTGAAGAGTATGAGGTTGGTGTTGACAGTGGCCTTGGTATTGCTTCCGCCAAGCTTTTAACGGGTGATTTTGCCATCGGAAATATTTATAACCGCCAGGCTTCACGGGAAAAAATTCAGGCTGTACTGGCGTATATCGGAATTTATTACCATGGTGAATTAATCGGTTATCTGGCAGAAGAAATCCGAATCGATTATTTTGACAGATATCATGAAGGAAATATTTTCTGGGATAACGGAGTCATGATTATCCGTGACGGAAACGGTTCCGTTGTAACTATCGGCGGTGCCGGAGAAAATGCAGATGATTTTATTCAACAGCAGGAAAAACATGACCAGAAAATCGAAAATGAACGAATTAAACGTGGTTACCATAAAGAGGGTGCTGTAAATTACTCGGTGGATGACGAAAAGTATATTGCCGCATATTCCACATTGAAATATACAGATTGGACCATCCGTGTTTCTGCTAACATCGACAGCTACATGACGGTAGGTATTTCCTACGGTGTACTTTTTGTAGCTATTTTAGTGGTAAGCTTCCTGCTGATGCAGGTAATGAATAAATACGTTACGATTAAGACGGTGCAACCGATGGAAGAAATCCGCGATGTTCTGCAGAAAGTACAGCAGACAAACGATTATTCTATCCGCCTGGAACCGGGTACTGACGATGAAATGGGTCAATTGCAGCACGAGGTAAACCGTCTGCTGCAATGCGTCATGGAACTTCAGATGCGCGAAAAAGAAGAACAGAAGTCTTTGGAAAAGAAAGCAGAAAAAGACCCAATGACCGGGGTTATGAATAAAAAAGCTATTGCGGCAAGAGTACAGCAAATGGCGGAAGAAATCGAGCCAAGAGACGGAAAAATTGCAGTAGGCTTTGTAGATATCGATGACTTCCGTGACTATAATACAAATTACGGACATGCAGAAGGTGACCATGTAATTAAGTTTGTGGCCCATACCCTTCGTGAAATGATTCCGGGTTCGGTAGGCCGTAACGGTGGTGATGAATTTGTATTCTGTATGGAAACCGATGGCCGTGAAATTGTTGCCCAAACCATGGAATTGTTAGCACGTAAGCTGCAAAATGGTGTAATTAACGGTGTAACAGGTGAGCGTATGCCAATTCCTTGCAGCATCGGTATCGTTATTGAACGTGCAGGCAAAACCGACTACCGTAAACTGATACAGGAGGCTGATGAGGCAATGTATCAGGCAAAGGGTAACGGTAAAAACACCTACTATATCTTAGTTAAATAAAAAGTACAGAAATTGCTTTTGTTGTGTGAAATACGCGCAACAAAAGCAATTTCTTTGATTCAAACAGATTTACTGTTTTAAATCAAAAATCTTATTTTATACTTGAAAGTATGGAGGAAAGCGTGTACAATAGGGATTAGAATGCCGTGCGGCATAAAAAGAGAGTTAATGGAGGATTAGCAATGGCGGAAAAAATGTTATGGAATAATGGATGGAGCTTTGTGGAGCTTCCGGTAGAAGCGGATTCTTATATTTTCCCTGCAACTGCAGACTGGAAACCGGTAGATATCCCACATGACTGGATGATTTATAATACCCATGATTTGTACCGTGATAGCATCGGTTGGTACAAAAAAGAGTTTATGTTAGAGGAAATGAAGGGACACTATGCCCTGCGTTTTGACGGTGTGTATATGGATGTTACCGTATATGTAAACGGCCACGAAGCTTTTGAGTGGAAATACGGTTATTCCATGTTTGAAGCCGATATCACCGATTATGTGCAGCTTGGTAAAAACCAGGTGGCAGTCCGGGTAGTATACCGCTATTTAAACACCCGCTGGTATTCCGGCGCCGGTATGTTCCGTAACGTTTGGTTGAAAACAAAGAATAATCTGCATATGGTTTCTGACGGTAGTTATGTTACAACCGTGAAAGAAACCGATACAACCTGGAGAGTGGAAACGGATACGGAGCTTGCGGCAAAGTGTGAGCAGTGCGCAGGCTGTTCTGCCAGCAATGCTACCTTAAAGCAAAAGCTGTATGATACAGAAGGCATTTTAGTAGCAGAATCTGCAGCAGATTTCGCAATCGCCAATACTCCGGTGTGCTCTCAGGTATTTACGGTAGAAAATCCGAAGCTTTGGGATATTGCACAGGGTAATTTATATAATTTAGTAACAGAACTTTGGTTAAACGGCAGATTGTTAGAAACCGAAGAACAGAAGATTGGTTTCAGAACTTTGGAATTTAACAAAGATAAGGGTTTCTTTATCAACGGAAGAAATGTAAAAATCAATGGTGTCTGCGAACACCATGACCTTGGTGCGCTTGGCTCCGCATTTAATAAATCCGCCATGAAACGTAAGCTTCTTAAACTCCGTGAAATGGGTGTAAATGCGGTAAGAACTTCCCATAATATGCCGGCGAAGGAACTGATGGAGCTTTGCGATGAGCTGGGCTTTTTAGTAGATTCCGAAGCATTTGATATGTGGGAAAGCCCGAAAACCGAGTATGACTACGGCCGTTACTTTAACGACTGGTATGAAAAGGATGTTGCCTCCTGGGTACGTCGCGACAGAAACCATGCATCCTTAATTATGTGGAGTATCGGTAATGAAATTCCGGATACCATGAGAGAAAACCGTGGTCAGGAGATTACAAGAAATCTTCGTGATGCGGTTATTAAGAATGATCCAAAACGCCACGTGCCGATTACCCACGGTTCCAATTTCATGAAGTGGGATTGTGCCCAGGGCTGTGCAAATGAACTGGAATTACAGGGCTACAACTACGCAGAATACCTGTATGACGAGCATCATGCAAAGAATCCTCACTGGGTCATCTACGGCAGCGAAACTGCATCTGTTTTGGCAAGCCGTGGTATCTACCACTTCCCTAAGGACAAGCACATTTTATCTGATTCCGATGAACATTGTTCTGCTCTCGGAAATACCATCACCGGTTGGGGTGCAAAATCTTATGATGCCTGCATTACCGACGACAGAGATGCAACCTATTCCCTGGGCCAGTTTATCTGGACAGGATTTGACTATATCGGCGAACCGACTCCGTATCAGACCAAGAACTGCTACTTTGGTCAGATTGATACCGCAGGCTTCCCAAAAGATTCTTTCTATATCTTTAAGTCTCTTTGGGATAAAGATGCAGCGCCGTTTGTACATCTGTTCCCTTACTGGGATTTCAATGAAGGTCAGTTGATTGACGTGCAGGCAGCATCCAACGCACCGGATGTAGAACTGTTTGTAAACGGCAGGAGTCTTGGTGTGCAGCATGTTGACCTTGCAAAGGATAAAGTCATTACCCGTTGCTGGCAGGTTCCTTACGAAAAAGGCTGCATCAAGGCAGTAGCCTATAATGAAGCAGGTGAAGTGGTCGCTACAGAAGAAAAGCATTCCTTTACCGATGCGGTACGTTTAGATGTTCAGGCAGAATGTGACACTGTAAAGGCCGATGGTGAAGATATGGCCTTTGTAGTAATCTCTGCTTATGACAAAGACGGTTATCCGGTAGAAAATGCCAGAAACCGTGTACATGTGGAAGTGGAAGGGGCAGGCCGTCTGGTTGGTCTCGATAACGGTGACAGCACCGACTTCGACGAACATAAGGGTAAGAGCAGAAGACTGTTCGGCGGCAAGCTTCTTGCCATGATTGGTACAAAGCAGACACCGGGTGAAATTAAGGTTACCGTAACTACACCCGGCATGGAAGCGCAGACCATCACAATTCAGGCAGTGACAGCAGAGGTAGTTGCAGGCGCCGGCTGTACGGAAGAAAACACCGATATGGCTCTTTATTCCGGCGGCACCAAGGGCTCTGTGATTTCCCAGGGTGAAGCAGAAATTCCGGTCCGTAAGATTGAACTGGTTTGCGAAGGCGACCGTCACATGACAAAGCCGGAAGGCTCCGAAGAAAAGCCGTCTGTCGTGATAACCGCTAAGATTTATCCGGAAAATGCTACCTATGCAGACCTTCAATGGAAGGCCATTACCGACACCGGTATTGAGGTAAACTTTGTAACTCTTAAAATAGATGGTAACAAGGCAATTGTCACAGCGGAAGGTGACGGCGAGTTCCGTCTCCGCTGCGCAGCCATGAACGGCAGTGAAATCGAAAGCGTACAGTCCACCTATGAATTTGTGGCAGAGGGTATTGGGGCAGCTGCTTACAATCCGTATGAATTAAACAGTGCCGGCTTATTTGACTACCGTACCGACAAGGTTGTGGAAGGCATTGAGCATGGTGTAAACTTTATGGGTAATGACGGAACCGCTATGGAATGTGTAGCCGGATTCGACCATATGGATTTTGGTGATTACGGTACCGATAAGGTAACACTTCCTATCTTTGCCAATACCAACGATCCGGTAACCCTTCAGATTTGGGATGGCAAGCCGGATGAAGCAGGCAGTATCTGCCTGTATGACGGTGTATACCATAAGCCGGGCCAGTGGATGGTATTCCAGCCGGAAACTTATACACTCAGCAAGCGATTAAAGGGAGTAACCTCCGTATATATTGCAACAAAAGATTCTTATCAGTTAAAGGGCATTATCTTTGAAAAGCAGGAGAAGGCTTTTGCAAAGCTTGCCATGACTGACAGAAACTTCCTCTATGGGGATAGCTTTACTGTAAATGGGGATACAATTGAAAAAATCGGTAATAACGTAACCATCGGTTATGAAAACATGAACTTTGGAGCAGAGGGTGCGAAGAAGATTACCATTTGCAGCCGTTCTCCTCTGGCAAAGAGTCCGGTTCAGATCCGCTTCAAAACCGAAGCAGGCGACAGCGTACAGGTAGTACAGGTGCCTGGCAATGCAGATTATACCGAGCAGACCTTTGAAATTGAAGCACTGGTTGGCAACGGTACGGTAGAATATATTTTCCTGCCGGGCAGCAATTTCGATTTTGCATGGTTTAAGTTTGAACAGTAAATTTATAGTAAGTTAGGAAAAGAGGCGCAACAAACAGTTATGAAAACAAAAGGACCAAAGCTTTTTACATCAATGAAGGGGTATACAAAGAAACAGCTCACCAAGGATATCGTAGCAGGTATCCTGGTGGCTATCATCGCATTTCCGCTCTCGGTAGCGCTTGCGATTTCTTCCGGCATGTCTCCGGAAACCGGCTTGTATTCTGCAATTATCGGTGGATTTTTCGTATCCGCCTTTGGCGGAAGTAAAGTTAACATCGGTGGTGTTACTGCAGCAACCGTCATGACCGTATTTACCATCATCGAGGAATTCGGTCTGGCAGGCTTGGCGGTGGCATCCATGCTTGCCGGTGTGATACTGATTTTACTCGGTATTTTAAAGGCAGGAGTACTTCTTCGTTATATTCCGAGAACCATCACTCTGGGCTTTACCGCAGGTATTGCCATGGGTATTTTCTCCGGACAGTTAAAGGGCTTTTTCGGTCTTGACATGGGGGCAATTCCGGTAAAGGTACTGGACAAATTTGCTGCCTATGCAAAAGTAATTACAACAATAGATATTCCTACTCTTGCCATAGGCATGCTTGCTATGGTAGTATTAATTGTATTACCGAAGTTTCTACCGAAGGTGCCGAATTCTCTGGCTGCTATTTTGGTGACTACGCCGGTGGTAATGCTGTTAAAAAACAAAGGGATAGAAGTGGCAACCATCAGAAGTGTATACGGCGAGCTGCCGTCCCATTTTCCTGTGCCGAAGCTTCCTGAGTTTACCTGGCAGCTGGTAATGGATGTGTTCCCGTCAGCGGTAACCTTAGCAATTCTTATTGCGATTGTATCGCTGCTTGCCTGTGTGGTAACTGACGGATTAATGGGAGAACGCCACGACTCCAATCAGGAGCTGATTGGTGAAGGTATTGCTAACATTTTCTGTGGTTTGTTTGGTGCGGTACCGGTAGCCGGCGCGGTAGCCAGAGCATCCAACAGTGTAAAGAGCGGCGGCCGTACACCAATCGCCGGTATTGTACATAGTATTGTAGTTACTATTATTCTGCTTTGCATGATGCCGTTGGCAGGCTATATTCCAATGCCTACTTTGGCAGCAATTCTTATTCTGGTTGCTTATAACATGAGTAACTGGCGTGAGTTTGTTTATATGGCAAAGCATGCACCAAAGTCCGACTTTGCGGTATTGATTATCACCTTTTTAACCGGTGTTATCTTTGATTTGCTCACCGCAGTGGAGGTTGGTGTGTTCGTATCTGCTATTTTATTCCTTGGCCGTATGACCAGCGTTACCAGTATCCGCCGCTGGACAAATCTGAAGTATGACAAACCGTACGAAGGCCAGACCCAGGAATATAAAGCGATTCCAAAGCATACCTTAGTGTACGAAATTGAAGGACCAATCTTCTTCGCAACCGTAGATAACTTAATCGAACAGATTGTGTGGAAGGAAACCACCCGTGTGGTTATTGTCCGCATGAGAAGCGTATCCACCCTGGATATTACAGCAATCCGGGCGTTGGAAAATTTACTGACCCTGTGTCAGAAGAAGCAGGTAACCCTGGTATTTTCCCATGTATTGAAGCAACCGTATGAGGTTATGAGAAAATCCGGATTTTTAGATAAAGTCGGCGCGGAAAACTTCCGTCCGAATATTGATGCGGCATTAGAACATGCAGAAGCAATTGTAGTAGAAGAAAAGAGACGCCGCATGGAAGCAGAAAAAAATAATCAGTAAGGAGGGATGGCAGATGAAGAAAATAGTATTTGGCAGCATGGTGCTGGCAGGTCTTCTTCTGCTTGCCTCCTGCGGACCAAAGGAAAACATTGGTCCGATAGACTTTTCAAACAGCAATATTACACCGACTCCGATTGTGGTGCCAACCTGTACCCCTACAGTAACGCCTACACCGGATCCGGCAGTGCAACCAAAGGTAACGCCGACAAAAGCACCGGTTGCTACTCCGACAGCTACTCCGGAACCAACGGAAGAACCAACACCGGAGCCGACCGCAACACCGGAACCGACGGCCACACCAACACTGGAACCGACGGCCACACCGGAACCAACGACTGCTCCGACACCAACAACAAAACCGGAGGAACCTACACCGGAGATAACACCGAATGTGACACCAACGGCAGTGCCAACCGCAATTCCTACGGTGGCGCCAACCGAAGCTCCGACACTTTCCGATGACGAAATGATAAGAAGCGGATGGCAGCAGACGGTCAGTGTGGAAGAAACCCATCGGATTACATTTCCGGGAGTTTTCCGCGAATGTACCGTAGAAAAAAACGGTAATGAACTCATTGTCCGGTATACATGTCCGGAGGATTCTGCCATTGCTTTTACAGTGACCTACCGGATGCAGAGCTCAATTAAGGATTCCCTGAATGAAGTCTTTGCTGTAGAAGATGCCGTAATCGGTGCTTCCCTGGAGGAAAATCAGGTGGTATGCCTGTGGCAGGAAGACGATAAAATCCATCGCGGAATTTTCATCGGAATGCAGTATCCGCAGTCGTTACTTGGCAGCGCCTTTGGAGAGGAAGAACAGATTCCGGGAGTTATGCAGGTAGTATTTTCCTATCCGGCCGATAATCGGGAACCATATGAAACAACCGAATACAATTATTATGTGATAGAAAACAGGGAGGAATAAATCATGTCAGACAAACTGGAACAGGCAATGAAAAAAATACACATTTATCTTGCCAACTGTAAAGAAAGTGCGTATTCCAGCGAGGATTTGATTGTTTCTAAAAAAAGAATTTTTTCTCTGTTGGAGGAATTAAATTATGCGGTGTATGACGCTATGGAAGAATACGAAGTAACCGTAGCTGCCAGAGACCGAGGCATTGCCCAGGCAGAGCGCCTGGCGGCAGATATTAAGGACGATGCCCTGCTCCGTGCAGACGAAATTCACGCCTCCTCCCTGCTGTACACCCAGGAAGCTGTTTCGGATTTAAAGCGGACATTGGAATACATGCAGAAGAGTATCCGTTCCGAATACGAGCGGATGCTGGCAAACTGTGAAGAACGTCTGGAATATTTGGAACAGGATTCCATGGAGATTTTCTCCCAGTTAGAAACAAAAGCAGATGCTAAAATTTATCTGCATATGATAGAGGATATTAAGGCAAAAAGAAAAACCTTGCCGGAAGAGGTGGCAGCAGAGTTGCCATATTCCAGAAGTGTGGGCAGTGCGGCCGGTTCCGATAGCTATGAGGCTCCGGCAGACGAATTCGAAAGCAAACTTTCCTCTGCCATTGTGGTAGAAGTGCATGACACCCCGAAAATTCCGGAAGGCTTTGGTAAGGGCAAGAAAAAGAAAAAAGGTAAAGGTGCTGCGGGCGGTGAGTCTGCAGTAACAGCCCAGGAACTGGATGCAGAATATTTTGCATTCCAGGAAGAACAGCAGAAGGCGTTGGAAGCCCAGCTGGCGGAAGAAATGGGTGAGGAAGCCGGTGGAGATGCTGACGAAGAAGGAGAATCCATTTTCGGCGCCTGGAAAAAATTTGGATTTGGAAATAAGAAAAAATAAAAAGGAGCGAAAGCTCCTTTTTTATTGTAGTTCTTTTGAAAAATAAAAAAGAGACGTTTTGAAACGTCTCTAATGCGGAAGGCGGGACTTGAACCCGCACGCCCTACGAGCACATGATCCTTAGTCATGCCTGTCTGCCAATTCCAGCACTCCCGCATCTTGCTTTGCAAGCGCGTACTCTGTTGAGCACTTTGATAGTAT
>JAGAQI010000116.1 GCA_017622795.1 Lachnospiraceae bacterium | reverse complement strand
GTTATGGTTATGGATCACCCACTGATTCAGCACAAAATCGGCATTATGCGCGACAAAAACACTTCCACCAAGGAATTCCGTGCCCTGGTAGCCGAAGTTGCCCAGCTTGTTTACTACGAAGCCAGCCGCAACTTGGAATTGTCAGATAAAGTAATCGAAACTCCTCTGGTAAAAACTACCGTAAAAGAAATTGCCGGAAAGAAGCTTTGTGTGGTTCCGATTTTACGTGCCGGTCTCCACATGGCAGACGGTATTTTAAACTTAACACCAAATGCCAAGGTTGGTCATATCGGTCTTTACCGCAACGAAGAAACCTTAGAGCCTGTAGAATACTTCTGCAAGCTTCCTGTAGATATTACCGAGCGTGAAGTTTTCTTAGTAGACCCGATGCTTGCTACCGGCGGTTCCGCCATTGCAGCCATCGACTTACTGAAAAAGCGCGGCATCGACAAAATCCGCTTCCTGTGCCTCATTGCAGCACCGGAAGGTATCAAAGCATTAACCGATGCACACCCTGACGTAGATGTTTACATCGGCGCCCAAGACGAAAGATTAAACGAGAACGGTTACATCTTACCGGGTCTCGGCGACGCCGGCGACAGAATCTACGGCACAAAATAAATATCGAAATACTGCCACCGGGTAGAATAATGCAAACAAAGCATTCGTTGTACATCATTAGGTCTTAGAAGATGTACTGCGGATGCTTTTTCTATTATAATATATACATTGAAAGGAACTTCTACATGAAAAAATATCTGGCATCGTTTAAAACACTAACCAAATTTGAAAAAGGGCTCTGGCTGACCTCTCTTGCCGTTACCCTTCTGTCCTATGTGCTTTCGTACTTCTTTTCCGGAAGCGGTGATTTGCTCAATCTGATTGCATCCTTAATCGGCGTCACTGCCCTGATTTTTGTAGCAAAGGGCCTTGTGCTTGGACAATTATTAACCGTTGTATTTTCTGTTTTTTACGGCATCATCTCCGTGCTGTTTGCCTACTACGGAGAAATGATTACCTACCTGTTTATGACAACACCCATGGCTATTGTGGCTGCCGTGGAGTGGATAAAGAATCCTTACAAGGATACCCTGGAGGTTAAGGTCCATAAAGTAACCAAAAAGCAGCTGGCGGTCATGTGGTTGCTGGCCCTTCTGGTTACCGTGCTGTTTTACTTTATTTTAAAGGCACTGAATACCGCCAATCTGTTTTTCAGCACTGTTTCCATTACCACCAGTTTTGTAGCTTCGTATCTCACATTCCTACGAAGCCCATACTATGCCATCGGCTACTCCGCCAATGATGTGGTTCTGATTGTGCTTTGGATACTTGCTTCTGTGGAAGACATTTCCTACCTTCCTATGGTTGCCTGCTTTATCATGTTTTTATTTAATGATTTATATGGATTTTATAACTGGAGACGGATGCATAAAAGGCAAAAATAAATTATAATATATTTATCGAATCAAATCCAAATTCCGCGACTTATTAGTGTAAGCTTACCACAAGGAGAACAAGTCTCTGCCCGCATAAGCGGGCGGGCATTTTTCCTCCGGAAAAACAAGGAGATTGCATATGCACATAACTAATATTGAACAACATATGAATTATCTGTTCTCCGCTGCCCTAAAAAAATGCGGAAACTTTGACGATGCAGAAGACCTGACCAGTGAAGTGCTGTTAGCCGCCCTAAGCTACCCAAAGGAAATTAAGGATAGCAAGAGCTGGCTGTTCGGAGTGTTAAATCACAAATACTATGATATGCTTCGCAAAAAGTATAAACAGCCTACGGTCAGTATCAACCTGATTGATGAATCTTTTTTGCAATATGAATCAGAAATTTCAGATATTGCAAACGCACCAAGCAGAGAAGAAATCCGCCGGGAAGTGGCTTATCTTTCCGGCAAATACCGGGAGGTCATTGTCCGGCACTACCTAAAGGGTGAAAAAGTGCAGGATATTGCGGATTCTCTGGAGATTCCAAAGGGCACCGTACTGTCCAGACTTTCTGCCGGGTGGGAACAGATGAAGAAAGGATTTGATTCTATGGAACGCTATGAAAAACAAAGCTATCAGCCGGAGCGTCTGGAAGTCAGCTGCAACGGCACTCCCGGCTTACACGATGAACCATGGTCCTTAGTGGCCGATGATATGATGAAGCAAAACATTCTGATTGCCGCTTATGAAAAGCCGGTCACCAGCGTGGAGATTGCTCTGGCACTGGGCATTCCTACCGCCTATATTGAGAATGCGGTAAATGACCTAGTAACATCAGAACTAATGCAGCAGGTAGGTAATAAAGTCTTCACCGATTTCATCATTACAACACCGAAGCAGGAACTTATCAGATTAGAAGCCCAGATTGCCTTTGCCAAAGAAAACTACTCTGTCATTTGGGGTTTCCTGAAAGATTATCTTGACAAACTGCGGGAAATCACCCGCACCTACAACCTCCCCCCGAGTGAACAATACAAACTGGAATATTACTTCCTGCTTCAGCTTTTTAGCCGTGGAAGTTTTCGTACCATGCAAAACATCTTTCCTGCAAAGGAAGAATTCCCGCTTCGTCCGGACGGCGGACGCTGGATTGCCATGGGTAACCGATATCCTGCTGATTTTGATTTTACCTCCTATAAGGCCGCAAAATACTGCTACGGTGGCGAACGCTATGCCGGAGAAGAACAACTTTTTAACGCAAACTATGTAGCCCTTTATGTATATGACACCCAACCGGATTTAAATAAATATGAACAGGGCCCCTGTGGTGTAAGAGACAACATGCTAATGAAGCTCTTGTATATCATAAGCAGGGATATTCCATTCCAAACCTCCGGTCTGGACCCTCTCCTGCTTCAAAGCATCCCACACCTTATCGATTGTGGCATTCTCCGCATGAAAAAAGACAAGCCGGAGGTGGCCATTCCGATTCTTACAAAAGCACAATTTCAGGAACTGACTACCTTCTCTGCTCCATATGTTGCAGGCTTTGCAGACCTTTTAGAGCCTCTGCTTCGGCCAATTCTTCAGGAATTTAAGCTTCCACTGCCTGCTCATTTAAAAAACCGTGTTGCCGAATACCGCACCTGCGCCTGGTACGCTCTTCCTATAGCAACCATCAAAGAGGCCATTTCAAGAGGAGAGTTTCCGATGGAACATCATGTACCTCCGATGGTGCTGGTAATTGATGATTAGACTTTCAGAGAAATCAGCACCACCGGCTTAGCCGGTGGTTTGCTCTAGCCCTATAAGGGCTTGTTACCGGCACTGGAGTCTAAAGACTCATCGAATGGTTCGCCAGCCGCAACATCATTTACTTGCAGAGCCCTCTGAGGCTCTGTTTTTGT
>JAGAQI010000115.1 GCA_017622795.1 Lachnospiraceae bacterium | reverse complement strand
TTACAATGAACATAGAATCAAACAAAAACTAGACTGGATGAGTCCGATAGAATACCGGCTCAAGTCAGCTGCATAAAAAATGCGTAACAGATGTAAAAATCTGTTACGCAATAAAAGTCTAACTTTTTGGGGTCACCTCAGGGTTTGCAAGGGACATTTTTTTATAATTTAATATTTGCAAATAAAGAAGCCATGGTATTATTGGCGGTTTTGTCTTCAAATACATAGTTTTCCGGAGCTACTTCTTCGACTTCTTCGGAAACTTCGGCATCTTCTTCTACCGCCTTCATGGAAAGACTTACTTTGCCGTCTTTGACATCGATGATTTTTACATTAACGGTGTCGCCGACTTTGATTACTTCACTTGGCGTCTTGATGCGCTTTGCACAAATCTGGGAGATGTGCAGGAGTCCGGATAAATCTTCTCCGATGGAAACAAAAGCGCCGTATGGCATAATCTGTTCTACGGTTCCGGTAACAACAGTGCCTACCACTAAACGGGCAATGCGGCTATTACGTTCCTGTTTTTCCTGTTCTTTTAAAACATCCTTGACGGAAAGGGTCAGCTTTTGCTCTGCCTGATTTACGGTAATGACAACAGCCTGTACGGTTTGACCGATGAAAGTAGTTGGATCATCCACAAAGGTCATGGCCAGCTTGGAGGCAGGAATGAAAGCACGGATACCTTCTAAGTAAGTGATGGCGCCTGCAGCAAAGGCTTCTGCTATTTTTACTGTTACTACAGTGCCTTCTGCCTGTAGTTCTTTTAATTTGTCCCAGGAGAGGACGTCATCTGCTTTTTTCTTGGAAAGCATCAGGGAGCTTTCTTTGTTTTCATGGGTTACCATGGCGGAGATGGTTTCGCCGATTTGTACATCTGCCTTAATGGAAAAACGAGGGTCATTGCTTAATTCCGCTAACGGAATAATGCCCTCTGCAAAATAGTTTAAATCCAGGGTGACTTCGGTATCGGAGATGCCGATAACGGTTCCGGTAACGACATCGCCCGGAAAAATCTTTTTGAAGGAACGGTTTAATTCCTGTTCAAAATCTTGCATGGTTAATTCTTCGCTCATGTCAATCCTCCTTAATTTTTATATTAGTTTAGGTCTTTTGCACATTGATTTTTCATATGTTTTATGATACCATATCTGAATGGATTTGAAAAGATTTTTGATGAGGAAAAGAGGCGTATCAAAGTATGGGCAGAACAAAAAAATATGAAATCGACATGTGTAACGGCCCAATTTTAAAGAAGATGTTATTGTTTGCCTTCCCGTTAATGCTATCCAGCATATTGCAGCTGTTGTTTAATGCAGCGGATATTGTTGTGGTTGGCCGGTTTGCCGGAGATGATTCCCTGGCGGCGGTAGGGTCTACCTCGTCTTTGATAAACCTGCTGACTAACTTATTTATCGGTCTTTCTGTCGGTGCTAATGTTTTAGTAGCCAGGTATTTTGGTGCAAAGAAAGAAGAAGAATTAAAAGAAACGGTACATACGGCCATGACTCTGAGTCTGATTGGCGGTATTGTGTTGACGGTTATCGGTATTGTGGGTGCACCCATCATTTTGGAATGGATGCAGACACCGCCGGAGGTGCTTTCGAAAGCAGTCATTTATCTTAGAGTTTACTTTGCCGGTATGACGGCAACCATGGTTTACAATTTTGGCAGCTCCATTTTGCGTGCCATTGGTGATACCAAGCGTCCGTTGTATTATTTAAGTATTGCCGGTGTGGTAAATGTGGTCTTGAATCTGGTCTTTGTTATTGTATTTCACTGGGATGTATTCGGTGTTGGTTTGGCAACGGTTATTTCCCAGGTAATTTCCGCAGCACTGGTACTTCGTTGCCTTTTGAGAGAACAGGGCGGCATCCGGTTGGATTTAAAATGCCTTGGTGTTAACAAAGGAAAGCTTTTGCAGATTATGCAGATTGGTTTACCGGCAGGCTTTCAGGGAATGCTGTTTTCTCTGTCTAACGTAGTAATCCAGTCTTCTGTTAACTCTTTTGGTGCAACAGTGGTGGCAGGAAATTCTGCGGCTTCTAACATTGAAGGTTTTGTTTATGTTGGCATGAACGCCTTTTATCAGGCGGCAATTTCCTTTATGGGGCAGAATGTTGGTGCCGGAAAATACAACCGTGTGAACAAGATTTTGTTTGCGGCAGAAACCTGCGTTATAGTAATCGGTTTTGGACTCAGCATGATTGTGCGGTTGTTTGCAGAACCGTTACTTAGTTTATACACCGATAGTCCGGCAGTTGTGGAAGCCGGTACGGTGCGCCTTGGTATTATATGTGCCACTTATTTTTTATGCGGTATGATGGACGTTATGGTGGGCGCGTTGAGAGGCCTTGGTTATTCCATCGCACCGATGATTGTATCGCTTTTGGGCGCTTGTGCATTCCGACTGTTGTGGATTGCAACCGTATTCCAAATTGACCGGTTCCATACCATCGAAACAGTTTATACGTCTTATCCAATCAGCTGGACGTTAACATTTTTAGCCCATGTGGTGACATTTATAATTGTAAGACACCGGTTAAAAAAGCGTTGGGGTGAATAGAATAATTAATTTGGAAAAAGGAAAAATGATAATAAAAGATATTTAGGAGGAAATAATTATGGACGATAAGAAACAGGAACAGAGCATTGATGAGTTAATTGCATTTTTAGACGGACGTATGGCAAACGGCGGCGGTGCCGTAAAGCCAAAGTTTAATGAAGAGGGAAAAATGGAGGCAGAGGAGCCAAAGCTTTTCAGCGACGGCTTGGATGAGGATTGTCCAACCTGCGCTAAGATTCCTAACTTAATGCAGTTCACTCCGGATAATGAAAGAGAGCCGGAAGAGGGCGAAGAGTGGTAAAATACCATGAAATACAATAAGATAATCCGGGGCGTTTTCCACAGCCGTCCAAACCGTTTTATTGCAAATGTGTATATTAACGGTGTGTTGGAAACGGTCCATGTGAAAAATACCGGCCGGTGTAAGGAACTGTTGCTTCCGGGGGCGGAAGTGATTTTAGAGGTTTCGGATAATCCGGCAAGAAAAACAAACTATGATTTGATTGCGGTGTATAAAGATGGTCTTGGGTTGGTTAACATCGACAGCCAGTTGTGCAATAAGGTGGCTGGTGAATGGCTTGCAGGACAAGGGTATGATTATATCAAACCGGAGTACAACTACGGTGCCTCACGGGTGGACTTCTACATGGAGAAAAATGGGGAGAAATACCTGATGGAGGTGAAGGGCTGCACCTTAGAAATTGACGGTGTTGGTTATTTCCCGGATGCCCCAACAGAGCGTGGAATCAAGCATCTGAAAGAGCTGACGACAGCAGTAGAACGTGGATTTCACTGCAGTGTTGCCTTTGTGATTCCCATGGAAGGAGTAACCGAGGTCCGGGCGAATGTGGCTACCCATAAAGCCTTTGGCGATGCCTTGGAAGAGGCAAAAGCTGCAGGAGTAGAAGTGATATTTCTTCCATGCAAGGTGATGCCGGAGGAAGTCGTTATTGTGGATGCAATAGTAGCAGAAGTCTAGTTGATTTATTATGAACACTTTAAAAAATCAGGCCGGAATTATTGACGGAAAAAAAGCTTTATGCTATACTGATGGAAATGATGGTAATTTTTATCATTATCAATTTTACGAGAATGGAGAATGAACAATGGAAAGAATTAAGACTCTTGAAACTCGTGACCTTTGCGAGAGCGCAAAGAACGGTGGCTGTGGCGAATGCCAGACATCCTGCCAGTCCGCTTGCAAGACTAGCTGCGGTGTTGCTAATCAGCAGTGTGAAAACACAGAGAAATAAGTCATGATGATGAACGGGGATGCTGCTGAATAAGCAGCATCCTTTACGTTATAGGGAGGATAAAATGGTACATCAATATAAATTAAACGGTTACAACATCGTGTTGGACACCTGCTCCGGTGCGGTGCATGTGGTGGACGAAGTGGCTTACGATATGATTGCTGCTTTTAAAGAGAAAACAGAAGAGGAAATTGTGGCAGAGATGCTTGAAAAATATGGCGACAGAGAGGATGTTACCGAGGAAGACCTGCGTCTTTGCATGGAGGATATCCGTGCGCTCGTTAAAATGGGCAAGCTCTACACCGAGGATACCTTTGAGAATATGGCAGGTAAATTTAAAGAACGTTCCGGCAACGTGGTTAAGGCACTGTGCCTCCATGTGGCCCACACCTGTAATTTAAACTGCTCGTATTGCTTCGCCAGCCAGGGTAAATACCATGGCGACAGGGCATTAATGAGCTTTGAGGTTGGTAAGCGTGCTCTGGATTTCTTGATTGAAAATTCCGGCAAGAGAAGAAACCTGGAGGTGGACTTCTTTGGCGGTGAACCGTTAATGAACTGGGATGTGGTGAAGCAGCTGGTACAATATGCAAGAAGTGTGGAAAAAGAACATAACAAGAACTTCCGTTTCACCCTTACTACCAATGGTATGTTAATCGATGAAGACGTGATCGAGTTTGCCAATAAGGAAATGAGCAATGTAGTTCTGAGCTTGGACGGCCGTAAGGAAATCAATGACTTAAAGCGCGTAGATTATGCCGGTAACGGCAGTTATGATAAAATTGTACCAAAGTTTAAGCGGCTGGTAGAATCCCGCGGAGGAAAGGGGTACTACATGCGAGGCACCTTTACCCATGCGAATCCGGACTTCACCAAGGACGTGTTCCATATGGCGGACCTTGGATTTACCGAACTCAGTATGGAGCCGGTAGTAAGTTCCCCGGATGATCCGGCGGCACTCACACCGGAAGATTTGGAGATTGTCAAGGAGCATTACGAAATCCTTGCCAAAGAAATGATAAAGCGCAAGAAGGAAGGCAGAGGCTTTACCTTCTATCACTATATGTTAGACTTAACCGAGGGCCCTTGCGTGTACAAGCGTATCTCCGGATGCGGTTCCGGCACGGAGTACATGGCGGTTACCCCTTGGGGCGATTTGTACCCATGTCATCAGTTTGTGGGTGACGAAGCGTACAAGCTGGGCGATATCTGGCAGGGCGTAACCAATGATGCCCTGCGTGAAGAGTTCCGCAGCTGTAATGCGTATGCAAGACCTGACTGTAAGGACTGCTGGGCAAAGCTTTACTGTTCCGGCGGCTGTGCGGCCAACGCATACCATGCCAGCGGTTCTATCCGCGGCATTTACGAGCCGGGTTGTGAACTGTTTAAGAAGAGAATCGAATGTGCCATTATGATTAAGGCAGCAGAGGACGCAGAGAAGTAGTTTTATGTGGAGAGCGGTATGAGAACACCGATTTACGATTTTGTAACTGAATATGTGGCTTCCGATACGGTGCGGTTACACATGCCGGGACATAAGGGGCAGCCGGTGCTTGGCTGTGAGGCAAGAGATATCACGGAAATTTCCGGGGCGGATGCGTTGTACGAGGCAACCGGTATCATCGGTGAGAGTGAAACAAATGCTACCGCCTTGTTTGGTACGGGAAGAACCTTTTATTCCACGGAAGGTTCCAGCCAGTGTGTCAGGGCAATGCTAGAACTTGCAAGACGGTGGTGGCAGGAAAAGAATGGTACTGCCCGGAAAACAGAACGCCCGGTGGTGTTGGCGGCAAGAAATGCCCATAAAGCCTTTTTATATGCGGCAATTCTGTTGGATTTTGATATCGTCTGGCTATGGCCGGAAGAAAAAAATGCTTCTCTTTGCAGCTGTGTGGTGACAGCAGAAACTTTGGAAAAAGTTTTAACAGAGAAGGGCGACGCTGTAGTGGCGGTATATTTGACAAGTCCGAATTATCTTGGCGGCATGGCTGATATCTCCACGTTGGCTGGAGTATGCCATCAGCATAATACGTTGCTTTTGGTAGATAACGCTCACGGAGCATACCTGCATTTTCTGGAAAAATCCCTTCACCCGATGGATTTGGGGGCGGATTTGTGTTGTGATTCTGCCCATAAAACATTGCCGGTATTAACCGGAGGAGCTTATTTACATATTAGTAAAACTTCACCGGGGCAGCTGCAGGAGTGGGGCAAGGGAGCCTTGGAACTGTTTGGTTCCACCAGTCCGTCCTATTTAATTTTGCAGTCGTTGGATTTGTGCAACCGGTACTTGGCAGAAGGCTACAAAGAACGGTTAGCAACGGTTTGCGGACAGCTGGCAGCAGCAAAGACTCATTTGTGGAAAGTCGGCTGGCAGATAGAAGAAACGGACCCGCTTAGGATTACAATAAAAGCACCGGGCGGTCTATCCGGAACGGAACTGGCTGACTTATTAAGACGCAATCAAATCGAGTGTGAATATGCGGATGAAGATTATCTGGTTCTGATGGCAACACCGGAGAATTCCGTGCAGAATTTTGACCGGCTGCTTGCTGTGATGGATGAAAATAAATTTGAGTATCATGCAACACCAAAAAAGATTCCGTTGGCGGTGCAAGCGGAACAGGTGATGAGTGTGCGGAATGCTTATTTTTCCGGCGGAGAGGTCTTGCCTGTAGAGCAGGCAATAGGACGTATCTGCCGTATGCCCACCGCAACCTGTCCACCGGCAATTCCGATTGTAGTGCCGGGAGAGAGGATGGATGAGGTGGCAGTAAAGAGTTTTAGGTATTACGGAATTGATTTCGTAGAAGTAGTGAAAGAATAGAAGAATGAGTAATTTGGAGGCAACATTATGGCTAAAGTAACCTTTAAACCGGGGAATATGTTATACCCCCTGCCGGCAGTTATGGTAAGCTGCCAAAGACCGGGGGAAAAGGCTAATATCATTACCATTGCCTGGGCGGCAACGGTATGTACCAATCCGCCGATGTTAACGGTATCCATCCGTCCGGAGCGTTACTCTTACGATATCATCAAGGAAACCGGTGAGTTCGTAGTGAATTTAACTACTAAGGATTTGGCTTTTGCTACAGACTATTGCGGCATAAAGTCCGGCCGGGATATCGACAAATTCAAAGAAGCCGGTCTTACGGAGCAAAAGTCCAATGTGGTAGCCTGTCCGGGCATTGCAGAAAGTCCGGTGAACATTGAATGTAAGGTGGTGGAAGTGAAAGAGCTGGGCAGCCACGCCATGTTCTTAGCAGAGGTAGTCAGTGTTCAGGTGGAGGATAAGTACATGGACGAAACCGGAAAGTTCCACTTGAATGATACCGGGCTGATGGCGTATTCCCACGGCACGTACAAAGAACTTGGGGATGATATCGGAAGCTTTGGATATTCCGTAAAGAAGAAATAGTTTGTCGCAGATTTGCTGAATGAAGATAGAGAAAGAAGGAATGGTTATGTATATTCGCAGAGCAAAAGAAACCGACATGCCGGGCATCAATAACCTGCTCCGCCAGGTACTGATGGTGCATTATAACGGCAGACCGGATTTGTTTAAGGCAAATGCAAAAAAATATACAGATGAGCAATTAGCAGAACTAATCAAGGACGATACAAAACCAATCTTTGTCTGCGTGGACGAGGAAGAAACCGTGCTCGGCTACGCTTTTTGCGTATGGCAGCAACACATCAATAACGAGATTCTGACAGACATCAAAACTTTGTACATTGATGACCTTTGTGTGGACGAAACCCGCAGAGGACAGCACATCGGCAAGAGCCTGTATGAGCATGTCCTTGCATACGCCAAGGAAAACAATTTCTACAACGTGACCTTAAATGTATGGTCCTTAAACGAAAGTGCCATGAAGTTTTATGAAGCCTGCGGACTGGTGCCGCAGAAAGTCGGCATGGAGCATATTCTATAATAGAAACACCTATCTCTGTACGAACCGTCAGCGTGAGCGGGTTCGAAGGAGATAGGTGTTTTGTTTGTACGGTTCGTACGGAAATATGGGGTTTACAATTTAATATATGTTTGCTGCCGGATAGTCCGCCTTTATAGGAAGAAACGGGGCACCTGGTAGTGTAAATTATTTTGTGTAAACCTCTTAGATTGATGAAAAAATCATAGGTTTCATTAGAAAACAGAATTAATAATTGATGGGCTGGATGGCTGATTCTGCTATCCAGCCCATGGTTTATACTTAGCATTAATCCTA
>JAGAQI010000114.1 GCA_017622795.1 Lachnospiraceae bacterium | reverse complement strand
TGGCTAAAGAATTAGAGCTTCCATTACCGGATAAATATTCGCATACTACTTGCCTTTTAAATTCAAAGGAATATTTTGCCATAAAAAAACTGACCTCCAAAAAATTAGATTTTTAGGTCTAACTTTTTGGGGTCAGTTCATCGCTCACTCCCGAACATGGTTCCTTTACAATTTTACACTTGTTGCAAAAAGTCCACATCAAATTCTACAATTGCTTTGTGTACCTTCTCCATAAATTTCTGCTGCTCACCGTCGTACTGATACTGCGAAAGCTGTTTCCAAAGCTCATCCAAAGTATCAATATCCATCTCTTCTGCTGCGGTATGGACCTGCGCCAGCAAAGCTTCGATTTCCGCACTATGTTCTGCCGCGTTCTTCTTCCCGGAATCTGTACCCACAGCACCTTCTCCCGTCAAATCATCCGCCGACGCCACTCCGGTTACTACCTTCAGCTTCTCCTTGTAGGAGCGCCAGCTTGCAAGGAACACCGATGTCACTCTCTCCAATACATCTATATCGCTGTTTCTGGCCGCATCCTCCAGGACTTTTGCCATACCGGCAAGAGGAATAATTCCAATGGTTGCCGCAGAGTTTTTCATACTGTGGACCTTGGTGCAGTACGCTTTCTGACCGGCTTCTGTAGCAATGTCTGCATATAGTTCCGACAATCCTGCTGCCTCCAATTCCAAGGAATCTGCAAAAAACTGTACTGTATCCAGCATAGCCTCTGTGTTATTGAAATGCTGACGGGCAAACTTCCAGTCCAGGCCCTCCACCATCGGAAGCTCTGCCTGTTCTTTAACATCCATGCCGGACGCTTCCTTTGTTGCAGCAGCTTCTGCCTCTGTATCCTCTGCTACAGAAACCACCTGTATCAACGATTCGTCCAAAAGTTCTGCAATCAATGCTTCCAGTTTTTTATAATCAATCGGCTTTGCCAGGAATGCATCAAAGCCTTCTCTTAAATACTTCTCCTTGGCGCCCACAATAGCATTGGCGGTCAGAATCACCACCGGTGCCTCCTTAGAAGGGTAATCCTCCATCTCCTTCATAGCATGCAGGGTTTCCATACCGTCCATTTCCGGCATCATGTGGTCGAGGAAAATAATATCATATTTTTCCTTTTGAATCTTCTCCAGGCATTCTTTTCCGCCGGATGCTTCCTCAATCTGCATCTGGGTTTCCTTCAAAAGACCCACAAATACACGACGGTTTAAGTCGTTATCGTCTACCATAAGAATCCTGGCCTTTGGAGCCACAAAGCTCCTGCGGTAACCGGACTCGGCTTCCACGGAAATTTCCTCCATCGGTCCGATTGGGGTACTGTCCGAAATTTCCTGACATAATTCAAACGCAAACTCTGAACCCTCACCATAAACACTTTTTACCTCCAGCTGACTGCGCAACAGTCCCAAAAGCTGCTTGGTAATGCTCATGCCAAGACCGGTACCCTCAATGTTACGGTTCCGCTTTTCTTCAATACGTTCAAACGGTGTACAGAGTTTCTGTAAATCCTCTTCTTTAATACCGATGCCGGTATCCTTTACACTAAACCGGATTCTTGCTTCTTTTTCCTCGTCGGAATCCAGCCTGGTCACCTTAAGTGTCACACTGCCTTTATGGGTATATTTCACCGCATTGTTTAACAGATTTACCAGAATCTGGCGCAACCGGATATCATCCCCCATGAGACCGAATGGAAGTGACTCGTCCACCTGCACGTTAAATTCCAGCTCCTTTACACCTGCTTTAAAGGATATCATATTTACCACATCCCGAAGCACGGAAGCCACATTATATTCTACGGTAACTACCTTTAATTTTCCCGCTTCGATTTTTGAAATATCCAAAATATCGTTGATAATGCTGAGCAGGGATTTTGCTGCCCCGTCCACATTTCTTGCGTATTGTTTGATTTGTTTTTCCTTGCTTTCCCGCAAAATCAGCTCGTTCATGCCAAGCACTGCTGTGATTGGGGTTCTAATTTCATGGGACATGTTGGCAAGGAACGTACTCTTTGCCGCATTGGCACTATCCGCACGGCGCTTTTCCTTCTCCAGCTGTTCAGCAAGCAACGCATCCGGGTTTTCCGTGGTCATATAAATACCGAGAATTAAAAGCACCATACCGAGACAAGTGATTAATATATCCGGTATAATGATTTGGCAAACACCTACCGGAATTTCACTAAGCAGGGCAAAGCGGATGGTTTTCCTTTTTTTATCCGGAAGCTGTTTTCCGTACTTCACAATCAAACGCACAATAAATACAACGTACACCGCAACACCGATGTAAGTCATATATGCCGCCGGACCGTAAGAATAGTTGCTGCGTTTGGATTCCACGTATTGAAGCGGAAGAAAAACAACACCAAGAATTGTGATAATTAACGGAATTACAGGGAAAAACCCTTTTCTGCCAACGGTTCTTCCCAGTTCTTCTTCTATCATGGTTTCGATATACTTATACGCCAGGTAGAAAATAGACAGCATAAAACCCATATAAAAATCATGAACAATTCTGTTTATCACAGGTGATACTGTCTCCAGATGATTTACCGTATATACGGAAAGCATATCAAAAACCAACTGAAGTGATGTACACACTAAAAGAGCAGAAAACCAGCCCGAAGATCTGGTTTTCTTATTGTGGGCACTAAAATTCATCACACCGATAAAAAATATAACAATCAAACATGCCGCCTGCGTTTTATACATAGCAATCCCTACTTTCCGATGATTTCGTAAATTTTATCCTTCAGCATCTGGGAGTCCACCGGCTTTAATAAATATCCGGCCGGCTTTAGGGCAAGTAAACTCATGACAATTTCTTTAGAATCCATACTGGTTAAAAACACCACCGGGATATCCTTTAATTCCTCATCTGCCTGAAGTTTCTCCAGAACCTGCTTTCCGTTCATTTCCGGCATTTCGTAGTCCAGCAAGATTAAATCCGGCATCTTTTTTCCGATGGAAATAAAGGCATGTACACCGGACGGAGCTACCGCTACACTGTATTTCTCGTCTAAAACACCCTTAATATTTCTAAGTACCATGGCATTATCATCTACCACAAGGATATGACCTTTTTCACCGGTGGATGTAACCGCTTCTTCCTCGCGATAGCTACTGCCTACAATGACACTGCGACAGATTTCCAATACCCGCTTGCCCAAAATCGGACGCAGAATCTGGTGAAATTGTCTGCTTTCATAATAAACACTGTAGGCCTCGCTTTCTGCCCGGGTGCTGATGGTAATTACCGGCACCGTCGGGCACTCACGCACCATATAATCGAATAAATCGTGATAATCCAAACGGTTACCCACCATACTGACAATCAACACCGCAGGCTCCGCCGCTTTTAAATCATCCAAAGAAATACTTTCTACCTCATTATATTCCGTCACTTTAAATCTCCAGTTTAACAGCTGGAACAACTCATTATTAGTCTTGTTTTCTTCCCCGATAAATACAACTGCATTTTTCATAACAATCCTCCTTGTTTTCCGAAGGAAAATGCCCGCCCGCTTATGCGGGCAGAGGATTTATCCTCCTTGATTTAAATCATTCCAATCTGCTTTAATACAAAAATCCACAGGAACATGGATAAAATAGCCAGCGCTGAAGTAAATACCACCAGACCTGCTGCCAGTTCACCGTCACCGTCCATCTGCTGTGCCATCGGGAAGGAGGACACCGCCGTTGGTGCACCGGACATAATCAGAAGCGGAATCAGCATTTCATTACGGAAGCCCAGTAAAATACCGGCAGATACCATAATCAGCGGGCTGAACACCAGTCTTCCAAGAACACCGATGGTCAGCTGCTTTTTGTATTCTTTCACTTTGGATACGGTAAAGGAGCCGCCTAACGCCACTAAGGATAACGGCGTTGCCACGCCGCCAAGGTCGTTGACTGATTTTTGTACCGCACCAGGCAGTGTAAAACCAAGTAAATTAAACGCAATACCAAGTAATGACGCAATAATTAACGGGTTGGTGGCAATGCCTTTGGCCATCTTTTTAATGCTTGGCTTTCCTCCTCGGAAGTTCTCTAAGCTTACCACCGCAAGAATATTAAATAACGGTACGGTAAAACCCACTAAAATAGAGGTTGGACCCACCTTTTCCGTTCCGCACAAAGAAAGTGCCAGGGGAAGTCCGAACAGGGCAAAATTGCTTCGGAACATCGCCTGAATCAGCACGCCCCGGCGGGAATTTTCTTTTTCCAGCCGCGGAATCAGAAGCATCAGCAAAATAAACTGCGCCGTAACACCCAGATAGGCAGTCGCCAAAAGCTTTCCGTTAAAGGCCGCTGCCAGATTGGTGGTTGCAATATTATTGAACAAATAAATCGGCAGGAACACCTTAAAGCAAAGCTTGTTCATGACATTTAAGGACGGCGTGTCCACCATACGGATGCGCCGTAAAAAATAGCCTAATAAAATACATAAAAAAATCGGTAATACAACATTAAAAGAAAGAATTAAATTATCCATTATGCGTTAAACCCTCTGTTATAATCCTGTGCATTCAAATATGTTTCGTTTAAGGTACCCTTACCATAGGTAAGACCGGCATACACCTGCTGCACGTTCTGCATGACAGGACCGCTGGTATCCTGATTCTTAATGCCGTCAAAACCGGCCCGGAGCTTCTCAATCACCAGCTCCACATCGTTTAAGCTGTCCCACTTTTTGCTGACTCTTGCCTTTACCAGCATCTTATTTACATAAATATATAAACTCATCAAACGGAACGCAATCGGCTCGGAAAAATCCAGAGAGTCCATCAATTCATTTACAAATTTGCCGGCGTGTACCAGGTCTTCCTGGTACTGCTTGTCGTCTCCGGCATTCTTGGCTGCTCTTGCATTTTTCACATCGTCTAAAATAATATCGTACATAATTACCACCAGTTCGCAGGGACTTGCCTGGGAAACCCGGAGGGTATAGGTTTGAATTTGTTCCTGTGTCATGAGCGTTGCTCCTTTCTAAGTTTATAATGTTCCTATCGCCCAAACATATTCGTAAAACCGCCCGGCCATGCCGTCCGTCGCTGCTTCGCAGCTTCTGTTTTACTCATATGTTTTGACGGGGAGCTATGCTCCCTACGAAAAAACATGGGGAAGTGTGTTCTTGTGCAAGCACAAACACACTCGCCCATGTTTTTCTATAGGAACATTAGCTCTGCAGTAGGTTTAAGATGTTTTGCGGACGTTCGTTAGCCTGTGCCAACATAGAAGTTGCCGCCTGAGTCAATACCTGATACTGGGTATAGGTTGCCATTTCACCTGCCATGTCGGTATCTTCAATACGGGACAATGCTTCGGTTAAGTTCTCGGCAGAAACATCCAGACTGTTAATGGCATGCTCTAAACGGTTCTGATAAGCACCCAGCTTTGCACGGACGGTGGAAACCTCATTTACCGCATCGTTAAATAACGTAATGGCTGCCATGGCGCCTTCCTGGGTTCCGATATTTGCCTCTTCAATATTTAAGGTAACCACATCTACTCTTGGGATGCGTACTTCCATGGTCTGGCCTTCATTGGCACCAATCTGTAAGGTCATCGGGCCTGCATCCAAAACCGTAACGGTAACCGCACCGGTTGGATTTTCCGGAGTTACCGCTCCTGCTCCGCCGGATACCCGGAATACCATTTCGAAGTCATCACGGTCTCTTACGGTTACATAATCACCATCGATGGTAACGGTAGAAGTATTGGTAAAACCGCCCTCATCGCTTCTGTCTAATTCCACGGTACAATCTGCACCCTGGGCATATTCTCCGGAAGTGGATAGGCCAAGCAGCGTTGCCAGCTCCTGGTCTGCATGAATATCAATTTCTGCATCCTTACCGGAATCATCGGTAACAAACAACAGGGAATACTGGGTAGGGTTTGCCGCTGCTGCTGCAGGGTCAATTACCTTTTTACCGCCCAGACCCGCATCTGTTTCATCCTCTGTTCCGTCGGTGTATGCCACCTGGATACCCATATTACCGCATACGGCATTCAAGTTGGTAAGAACCGTATTTAAATCCGCGTCCTTCGGAATTTTGATGTCCTGATTATTGATGGTTAAGGTGTATTCGTCCTTGGTGTCCGGCACGGTGTTTCCGGTCATTTTACCGCCGGTTAATACTGCCTTCTTTGCCTCGTCACCCGGAATAAATTTGTATTCCCGTACATTTACCGCATCGGATAAAGAAATCAGCTCTACACTTGTGTCGCTGGAATAGGAACGGCGGTCTACGGTGCCGTCCAGTAATTTCTTCGTATTGAATTCGGTCGTTTCGGAAATACGGTTGATTTCGTCCTTTAACTGATCTACCTCTGCCTGCAGCTGTAAACGGTCTTCATCGGTGGAGGTACCGTTGGATGCCTGAACCGCAAGCTCACGCATTCTCTGAAGCATTTCTTCTACTTCGATTAAAGCACCTTCTGCCGTCTGGATAACGGAAATACCGTCGGAGGCATTTCTGGATGCCTGATTGAGGCCCGCAATCTGGGTCTTCATCTTCTGGGAAATAGCAAGTCCTGCCGCATCATCTGCCGCACAGTTAATACGGTAGCCGGAGGAAAGACGCTCTAAGCTCTTTTCCATGGCACGGTTATTCTTGCCTAAAATATTGTTGGTTTTTAACGCCGGAATGTTGTGATTAATTCTCATTGGGATTTAGCCTCCTCGTTTCTTACCTGCGAACCGCCTTGTACTTAGTACATTGCTACGTCCGCATCAGCATTTCGCACATGCACTACCAGGGATTTTGCAATCCGGTAAAGCTTGCTGTTGTCTGTTTCCTGTACTTCACTTCCCTGTGCGTCTTTGTAAATGCCCTCTGTCTGGTAAGAATAGGTGTCTGGTCTCACTTCTTCCGTGCCGTAATAGATGGAACCGATTTCGATGTGATTCTGTGCCAGTGTGGCAAACAGATTCATCTGCCGGTCTTTCAACGCCTGTGTACCTTCCTTAGTATCACTGCTGATGAAACATTTTAACTTGTTATCCTGGATAGTGGCTTCACAGGAAATTTTGCCAAGGTTTAAGGTTGGAATTTCTGCCAGTACCTTTGCCTTTTCCCCGCCCTTTTCCAGAATAGTAACATTCATATTTAAAATTTCTGTGCCCGTATCTACCGGAATCTGATAATATTCCCGTTTGCACAAACGATGCATGAAGCGCACGCCGACGTGCATCTTCTTGATGGACTTGGTATCCTGCTTGGTCATTACCGGATCCTGCATCATTTTTGTTTTTAATGCACCGGCTTCATCCACAAACTTCTTATAAGCAGCCTGCATGGTTTCCTTATCGTCCATACATTCGGTAAAGTCCGGAAGCTCCGGTTCTTCACCGCTTGCCATCAGCTTAAACCGCTTCCATTCCTTGAAAATGGTCATATCGTTGGCAAGTAAATTTTTAGCTGCTTCTAAGTTTTCCACGGTGGAAAGGATGTTGTAATCCTCTAAGAATCTTGTGGCATTTTGGCCTTCCGTAGCCAGCGTGCGTACGGTAGTCAGTTCTTCCCTTGCGGATTCTACCGTAGGTTCGGAACACTCACTGATTATTTTATCGGCTTTTTCTATGTTTTTATTTAGAGCATAATTGTTTACCAGATGGTCCATACCCTGAGCATTTTGGCTCTTTATTGCAGTAAGAAGATTCTGCAGGGTCAGTTCGCGGCCGCTCTTATACACACCACCGATGGCCTGCTCTTCGGAACCGTCCAGCCGGTGCAGGGCACGGTATACGCCAATATATGCCTGCCGCTCCTCCGGTGTAATTTCCTTTTTGTGCTCTAAGTTAATCAGGAAGATGCTGTAATTATCTTCTGTGGTGATGCCCTCTTCCTGCTTAATTCTTGCAATGTTTTCAGACAGTGCATCCACCGACTGCTCCAGCGGATTAATGCCGTCACGAATCATACGGACAGTAACTGCCGGATGCAGTTCCTTTAATACTTCCTGCAGCTTCGCATCATATTCGCTGACCTTCCGTACATTTTCCGGGGTAACCTCCACCGAGTTATAACCTAACATACGCACCGCACGGCGGTTTTCAGAGGTTGCCGCCATACCGATGTTTTCCAGCAAACTGTCCACATTGCCGAACGCTTTCTGAATGTTGTCGCCAAACCGCTTGTCCGGAGAGGTCATAATGGATTCAAAGCTTTCCGCATAACGGCGCATCGCCAGATTCTGCATACCGGTCTGATGCAGTTCATTTAATGTAATCTTGGATCCGGTATCCATGGTATCCACAATCAGCGGTGCCGGCATATTTTTAATCTCCTCCAGCTTGCGGCTGGTATCACGAAGAAGCTCCATTCCTTCCGCACTTTCCGCTACGCCTGCCTGGGTGAAAAAGCTGGAGAAGAAACGGTTCTCTAAGGTTTTTAAATTGTCAATTAACTTGGACATGCTGACGGTATCAATGCGGATACCTTCCTTTGCCAGACGATAACCGGCCTCGTAGGTCATCATGGCACGGATTTCTTCCAGTTGGCGTCTTGCCCGGATGGATGCCGCCTGAGCCGCCCCGTTTTCCGCAAAATTTTGCAGATATCTTACCGCCTCCGGACTGTTTTCGTCCAAAAGGTCCTGGGCCTCGTTTAAATCACCCAGGGATAAATCGATTTTATCACCTTCGGTTCCCGGAAGCTCCGCACTTCTCTTGGCTGCCGCATAGTCCACTGCCTGTGCGGTAACCTTGCCTGCCTTATGTAAAATCTGACGTACTTCCTTTGCTGTGGAAGACAACAGATTTGCATTCTTTGGGTCCTGTCCTACGGAAAGGGCGTCCACCGCCTTGGTAAGCACATCCTCTTCGGATAACTTTATCCCCGCAAGAAGACTGTAGGACTTTAAGTTATCCACAGTTAACGGGATGTCTTTCTTGATAAAGGTCTGGGCTGCATTCATCATATCCTTATTGGCACGCAGACCGGCCTGGAACAGCATATGGGTTACCTTTGGTTCCAGCTGCGCCCACGCTTCCTGGGTTAACGGATGCTCCTTCTTAGAATAGGTTTGCGCCGCCGACTTTGCCATTGCCACATTATCTAAAGTTGGAACCAGCTTGTTCCGCACCATATATTCACACTGCTCCGGAGATAATTTCACTCCGCCGGCAGCTTTTTCCATCGCCACGGCCACCTTTTCCAAGTTCGCCTGTGTCACCGGAATATTGGCCTTTAACAGCTTTTGGGCAATCATTTCTGCCTTCGGATTGCCCGCCAGCATCTTCACTGCCTGTTGAAGGATAGCCGCTCTGTCATCTGCCAGCTGCTGTGCCTGGTTTTCCATTGCCATAGCAGTCATTTCCTTTTGCAGCTTGATGCGCTCCATGGCTGCCTCTAACTGCTCCACCGTCATTTCACCAACGGAAAAGCCTTCCTTCTGAAGCTTGGCCATATCCTCTTCCGTCATTCTACCGGACACGTTATCCAGACGCTCCTGATTCTGTTCTGCCTCGGTGCCCTCTTCTTTGGCTGCCTTTGTTTCCTGCTCGCCGCCCATACCGTTCTTGGAATAAATATCCGAGGTCTGCTTCTGCTTTACCTCGGTTTCATCTGTATACTGGATTGCTTCCGCAAAGGAGGTCTGCACCGTTTTTGCCGCTGCATCCGGATTGGATAACGGCTTTGCGGTAGATTCCTTTTGCTGCACTCCATATGCGTTTAATGCATTTAACATATTCATTCTGAAATCTCTCCTGAATGCCTGTAAATTATGATTCCGTTCATAACAGGCGGGGCTGCCGTCCCTGCGGCCCCTTCATTCCATCTGCTATGTATTTCGGCAGAAAAGAAGGAATTCTTAACCTGTAGAAAAAAGGTGAAAATTTCTTTCACATCGGAATAATCGCCTCTCCTTTTCATACACATAATACTATCGAAAAATACTCCTGTCCTCGGACAAGAAAGGAACCCTTTGCTTATGAAAAAGAAAACACTCCCCTATGTGCTCTTTGTATGCCTGTTACTGTTTTTACCGCTGTTCTCCGGTTGCATGAACAACAAGCAGCCGCTTACCGGTGACCATTCCGGCGTTATTGACCGCATTCCGTCCCCTACTCCCACCTTTGAGGAATTTACCCGGCAGATTTTTGTAGAGGAGGTCACCACAGATACCATTTCCCTGCGCTATCACCTGTCCCGGCCGGAAAATTACGGTATTTCCGATTATCCTATTACCCTGGGTTCGGTAGCAGACGCGGTTACCCCGGACGAAACCGCCGATGATTTGTACGCACAGCTTCTGACCTATGACCCGGAAGCCTTTTACGAAGAAGAAAAGCTTACCTACCTTTCCCTGAAACACCATCTGGAGCTTCTGATGCAGGATAATTTTTCCCCCTATCTGTCGGAGCTTCTGGGCCCCACCACCGGCTACCAGGCCCAGCTTCCCATTGTATTGGCGGAATACCGTTTTGAAGAGAAAACCGATGTGGAAAATTATTTACATCTGCTGCCCTGTGTCTTGGATTATTTTAAAGAAATTGCAGAATTTGAGAAGCAAAAAAGTGCGGCCGGCTATTTTATGAAGGATGAAACCGCAAAAGAAATCATCTCTCAGTGTGAAGATTTTGTAAAGGATATGGATCACCACTTTCTGATTTCCACCTTTGAAGAACGGTTAGAAAATTTAGATTTGTCCTTGTCCGAAAAAACGGAATATATCTTGCAAAACCGGAGTGCCCTTCACTCTTATGTTTTCCCTGCCTACGATTTGCTGGCGGAAGCCCTGACTTCCCTTCTTGGCACCGGAACCAACGGATTCGGCCTTTCCCACTTTGAAAACGGCAAGGAATATTACGGCCTGTTGGCAAAAGTTCTGATCGGTACCAACAAACCGATGGAAGAAATCAAGCAGCAGCTGGCGGATGCCATTACCGAAGGATGTAATACCATGGCACTGGCAATCACCGCAGAACCGGCCATATACGAAAGCGCATCGGCTCCGGATTACCCGGAAACCGACCCGGCGCAAATCATGGAATATATTACAACAACGTCCGCAAAAGACTTCCCGTACATCAACTGCGGAGCCTACCGCATCAAATACATACCAAAATCCCTGGAAGATTACGTAAGCCCCGCCATGTACCTGGTGCCTCCTATCGATAATTATGAAGCCAATGTAATTTACATCAACGGAAATCCGAAATACAAAACGGACCAGCTGTTTCCGACCATTGCCCATGAAGGGTATCCGGGGCATCTATATCAGACAGTAGCCGTTCTCTCCGGCGAAACAAATCCGCTGCGCTATCTCCTTTCCCCTACCGGCTACGAGGAAGGCTGGGCTTCCTATGTGGAAACCTACTGCTACAAATACGCCGGCTTCTCCGAAGCCCTGACCTCCTTTTTGCAGGCAGACCAGGTGGCGACCCTCTGCCTGTATGCTCTGTCGGATATTTTCATCCACTACGACGGTTATACTCCTGAGCAGTTATCTGCCTTCTTAACCGGTTACGGGTTCCCGAAGGAGTCTGTGAATCTCATTTATCAAACCCTGGTAGCGGAACCGGGCGCCTATCTTCCGTACGCCGTCGGATGCCTGGAATTTATGGAATTACAGGACCTGGCAAAGGAACTTTGGGCGGAGGAATACAGCGATTATGCCTTCCATGAATTTTTACTGGAGATGGGACCGTTGCCCTTTGATGTGTTGGAAGAGTTGATAAGAAATCCGGTGTAAAAAATAACGCAACTGCAGAAAAAGCGGCACGGGAAATTCCCGCGCCGCTTTTAAAATCCAATATATATTCTACTTAATGATGGTCTATGTGGTGATCTGTGTGATGTTCCGTTTCATAATCCTTCTCTGACTCTATAGTAAAAAACATCTCACTTTCCTTCACCAAAATAAAGCCAGCCGGACAACCCGTTTTCAATCTCAATGTATACCCATTCGACGCAGTCGCTCTTTGTCAGTTTCGCACCCGCAAGATTAGCCGCTTCCGCAAATTCTCCCGTTAAATCACGGTCCTTATACACCCGGAAGCATCTGTCTTTGTTTTTAGAATAATTATACCAGTTAACACCTTTCGTTGGATTATACAGTCTTACCTCATATTCCTGCGGAATAAGCTGCAGTCCATGGTTTTCATCCAACCGATAATGCGCATTAGCAAAGAAGGAAGTTTCCATAAAGAAGCAGTCCTCAAAGGAAATGGTGTGCTCATCCAATCTGGTAAAGTTGTTTAATGAACCGCAATACTGTAAAAATTTCAATTCCTTTTCCGTTTCTTCTACTGTAAACCAATGCTCCTGGATACCCTTTACTCCGCAAAGATAGCTTCCGTTGAAGATAAACAAGTTACCGTTTTCATCCAGCAGTTCATACATTCCGTCGGTAGTATCAATATCCAACAGCCAGAAGAAAAGATTTCTCTCCGGCTTGTACGACAACTGCATGGTTTTGTTGATAAAAATCCGGTTTCCGGTAATGTACAGCAGTTCTTCCTTACCATCTCCGTTTAGATCAATGGACCAGCCTTCGCCCGGCTTATAGTCAAGTGCTATATGATCTGTAAAACTAAGTGGCTGATACGTTATCTCTTCTTTAAATGCCAGCTCTGTCTCTAACGCTTTCTTTGTCCGGTTTTCCGCATAGCTTTCTTCGGAAGCATCCAGCAAAGACCGGATTCTGATATCCACACCTTTGTGTTCACCATACAGTACCCAGCCAGACTCGCCATCCATAGTTTCTACCATAAACCAGCGTTCATCGCCAACATCCCTCACTGCACGAAGCCGGTCATAACCCAAATAGCGTTCTGCATAAGCACTATTAATGTCCTTTTCTTTATAAATGCGCACATTCTCTGCCCAGTCTGAACTCTTCTCATCCGTAGTCAGTGTATATTTATCAGCAATCCAGGTTGGCATCGGAGTCGGTGTCAGTGTTGTTGCCTTCTGCTGTGTATTCTTTGCAGGTGTCTTTGTTACTGTTGCCACTGTGGTACCGTTATTGTTATTCTCCTGGTCTCCCTTCGCTTCTCCGGTAAATACGAAAAAGCCGATGCCTACTACTAAAATTGCAACCAGTAAACCGGTTATTATTTTTGTTTCTTTCTTCATTATAATCGCCTTCACCCGTTCTACAACCTCCTTTTTATCGGAAGCCATGAGGGTTGCCATTCCAAACATCTGCACTGCCCTGGATTGCCCTGCTGCCAGCTCTACCAGTGTATGGCCGTAGTTGTAGCGTTCTTCCTCGCCAAGGCGTTCAATGGTGCGCTCGTCGCAGGCCAGCTCCGCATCCTTTTTGGAAAGCGTCATTGCCACCCACACAAGCGGATTATACCAGTGCAGAATCAGGCAGACCGTGCGGCACAAGGACCACACCATGTCGCCCTGCAGATAATGACTGTACTCATGCTCCACGCAATAGGTTTTCTCCTGTTCTCCCATCCCGGTTCTGTTTAAATAGATGGACGGACGAACCATTCCGTACAGGCAGGACGATGAAATCCCGTCTGCCAGATATACGGACAATTTCTGTTTTCCCCTGCCCTTTCTTTCCATGGCAGGAAGCTCCTTCCGAAACATACCAAGGGTAGTTCCAAAGGAAATATTTACTCCAAAAATGACAACGGCCATGCCAATCATACCGGCCAGCCAAACCACCGGAAGTACCTGTTCCCAGGAAAATTCAGGAAAGGGAAATGCTAATGGCTCTTTTGTTACTGCCGGGCTTCCTGTTTTTACTTCAGGCATACTTTCGGCAGGCAGCTTATTTGGTTGTGCATTTGTTACTGCGTCAGTCACCGGCGGATAAACAACCCTGCCGTTTTCCGACCAAAAATAACCTGTTTCTTCCGGTGCAGTTACTTCCTGCTTAAGCTCCAAACGCTCTTCTACCTGCGCTTTTCCCTCCTCTGCCAAAGACAGCAGGTTAAAGGACAGCTCGCCAAAGTTGACCGGGCAAAGAAGGCGCACTAAAACAAGGAGCCAAAGGGCATATACCGACTTTGCCTTCATTTTGTTTTTAAACAGTCCACGGACCGCAAGTACCAGCAAAATAAGCACCGACGATGTTAAAATCCACTCCGTCATGTTATTTTTCTCCCTTCTTCTCTGCCTCGTCTAAGAGGGCATGCAGCTTGGCAATATCCTCCGCCGTTAAATTGTTTCTTTTTACCATGGCACTCATCATGAGACCCACACTGCCCTGATATACTCTGTCTAAGAAGGATTCTGTTTCCTGATGGGTTGCTTCCTCCTGGTCGACCATCGGGTAATACAGTCTTGCCTTTTCGCCTTCCTCACAGCGGAGCAATCCCTTTTCGGTCATACGCTTTACCATGGTGGTGCTGGTGCTCTTTGCCCAGCCGGCACGAACCTGCATGTCCTTCACAATTTGCATTACCGTTTTCGGGGATTCCTCCCATAAGCATTCTAAGACTAACCATTCTGTTTTTGTGAGCTCAATGTTATTCATGTCAATTCTCCCTGTTTCTGTTCTTGATGTTCGAGGAAGTCGCGAGCTTCCTCTCCTATATAGGTAGTTCAAGATGTACTAATTTGTAGTACGATTTTAATATAACATATGTGTACTACATTGTCAACCAGTTTTTTTGTTGACATCTCCACACGACTGTGGTAGTGTAGAAGTAAGAGCAAACTACTCTGGTAGTGTGATGTATAAGATAACATGAAAATGAAAGGAGAATTGCATGTCCGTTAAACTATTTGATTCCGAATTAAAAATCATGAATGTCCTGTGGCAGGAGGGCGACTGTACCGCCAAATACATATCCGATGTGTTAAAAGAGGAAACCGGCTGGAACATGAACACCACCTACACCCTCATCAAGCGCTGTATTGGGAAAGGCGCCATCAAACGCAGCGAACCAAACTTCCTATGCCACGCCCTTATCCCAAAGGAAGAGGTGCAGGAAGCAGAAACCGACGAGCTTATCAATAAAGTGTATGACGGTTCCGTAGATAAATTATTTGCCGCCCTGCTGGGACGCAAAAAACTGTCTAAGGAGCAGATTCAACGGCTGAAAGACATAGTAGACGAGCTGAACTAGAAAGGGGGATTTCCTATGACCTTATTGAAAATGAGTTTCTATGGTGCGGTAATCATTCTGGTGATACTTATTCTCCGCGCCTTTACCTTACATAAGCTGCCAAAGAGAGCCTTCCTGATTTTATGGGCGGTGGCTTTGGTGCGCTTACTTGTACCCTTTGAAATTTCTTCCGGTTTAAGCCTTTACTCCCTGCTGCCGGAAGTCCCGGAGGAATTACCTCTGTTTACAGAACAAGAGCCTTACGTTCCCGACCCGGCAAATCCTTATGAACCATTTGAAAATTATGCGGATTACCTGAAAAACCAGGGCAATACACCTATTACCGATGATGATGTCATTATTGTGGAGCCGGACGGAGGCACCATCTATCTTCCGATTGATAACGCTGATGTGGATGCCATTCCTCTTCCGGATACGGAAACCGATGCAAACTATACCGAAGGAACCTCCGGGCAGGAGCCATCCGATGCCGTTGCGCCATCTGCGCCTACCGGCAGCAATCCGACCGGTCTACAGGTTCTTTGGAACCGTATTGTACCGCTCCTCCCTGTCCTTTGGGCCGTGGGTGCATCCCTTTGTGCTGTATTTTTCCTGATTTGTTATCTGAAATGCCTTAGGGAATTCCGTACGGCACTACCGGTTGCAGAAGACTATGCCACAGAATGGCTGAACCGGCATCTGTCAAAGCGGAAGATTACCATCCGCCAGTCGGATAAAATTTCCGCACCGCTTACCTACGGGCTGCTCCGTCCGGTGATTTTACTTCCGAAGAAAACAGACTGGAGCAATACTTCCCAATTGGACTATGTGCTGTACCACGAATTCACCCACATCCGCCGTTTTGACCTTCTGGCTAAGCTGGTAATGATTGCCGCTCTTTGCCTGCACTGGTTTAACCCGTTTGTTTGGGCAATGTATGTATTTTTCAACCGGGATTTGGAGCTTTCCTGCGACGACCTCGTGGTAAAGCATTTCGGCGAAACCAAATCCGACTATGCCAAAACACTTATCGGCATGGAAGAAAGAAAAAACTACGGTACCCCGCTGTGCAATCATTTCAGCAAAAACGCCATTGAAGAGCGGATTACCGCTATCATGAAATCAAAGAAAACCACCATCGGCATGATAATTGCTGCCGTTGTGATTATTTTGCTTGTGGTAATTACCCTTACCACCGGTCGGAAGGACGAAGATATATCTACCGGCGTTACACCATCACCAGCCGGAAGTGTCACCCCGGCTCCGACAGGTACCGGCGATGCCCCGACACCAACGGGCATCACTACTACTCCAAAGCCAACGGATACCTCCGCCAAGCCAACCCCGCCTCCGGGTCAGGATTTTTATTATCCGGAAATGAACTATACCTATTCCGACAAGGATAGCTATGCCCGATTTGAACACAGCAAAAGTACGGTTTCCCCAACGGATGGCTATGACTTTACGATTTCTTCTTTTGTATCCGCCGGCGGAAAAAATGTACTTAACAACCTTACCATCAACTTGGAAGAATACGCAGGAAATACCGCATGGTGGTGTCTGGCTGCCTTCTACGATGGAGAGGATAACAACGTCTATCTGGAATTTGTTCCCGCGGCAGGCGTGGAGGATGCCCCTGCCGGAATCCTGCATGTCACCATTCCGGTGAAAAATCCGAATGCCTACACCGTACATCCGGCAGGTGATTTCCATGCCCAGAAAGCCTCCGCCTTCTGGTTCAGCGATATTTGTAAAATTCAAGACAAAATTTATTTTAACAACGGAAGCTGCAACGGTTCCCTCTGGGTTTATGATATTTCCACCGGAGAAATGACCGATTTAACCTATGTAAATGAAAAAATGCAGGAGCTGGCAAATGAACTTTGCGCAGATTTTGGCTGGGACCACGACCCTGCCATATGGCATAATATTGGCTGGCATTCTTATGACGGCATCATCACCTACGAAGCCAATGTCTGCAAGGAAATGGATTTGGGAACCTTCTTCATCATGCGCGTGTATTATAAGGACGGGCAGTTTTTAGATCACAGCTATGCTTATAAAGGTGCCCAAAAGGAACCTTATACACAGGAGGAACTAACTACTCAAATCCGTGAGCTGTTTTTCCGCTACCAGGAAATGCAGGAGGAATTTTTCTATACCAATTTAAAGGTTGCCTCCCCTATCTCCTCGGAAGACTGGGTTACTATTAACGGCACCAGCGGTTACACCAAAGTGACAGATGAGCGCTTCCCTACCCTGAAAAGTGTCTTCGAATACATGGAGACCATTTGCACACCGCAGTTTGCCATGTACCTGCGGGATCAGCATTGGAAGCTTTCCACTACCGAACCTACAGTGACTGAACATAACGGCATACTGTACACCCAGTGCTATGACGCTGTGATACTTAAGGAATCCTACCGTTTTTCCCCGGTAGTCATCAACGAGCCGAATACCTGCACCCTTTCCTACGAGACGTATATCGACATTCCTTCCAATAAAACGGAAAGCGGCACCGTCACCTTCCGGTATACCGACGGAGGCTGGCGCGTTCAGAATCATACTTATACCTGCTACTATAATTTTGTAGACGATTTAGATTTGGATATATTCTCCGAGCTGTATGAAAACTACCGCACTATGACCTATGAACTGTTTTATAGAAGTTTAGATTGCGGCATGAACACCCATCAGCCTTTAGAATCTGTTACTATCAATGGTGTGGACCACTATTACAAGGTTACGGATGAACGTTTCCCAACCCTGCAAAGCGTCATTGATTACATGGAAACGGTTTGTACCCCGGGCTATGCGAAGAAGCTTCGCAAGGAGCACCTGGGCATGGAATCCGCCTATCCTCACCTTGCGGAAGTAAACGGGGAACTCTACACACAGGCCTTTGGTGCCGGAACAAGCAATGACCCTGCTTCCTTCCGTTTTACGGACGTCACCATTGTGGATTCCAACCGTGTCCGGGTTGGCTACCAGGGCTATAATAACAGCCTGATTAATGTAAGGCGCAGCGGTACCATTGATTTTGTCAGTGATAACGGCTGGCGCATCGACTCCATTACCACCAACGGTGGCAACCCTTACTTTGATGCCTACAACGGTGAAAAGCTGCAGGTAGTAAAATGTAAGGAAATCGGCTCCGCTTCTCCGAATTATTGCAATGATATTATCTTTTATCGTGCCGATGAAGGTGAGACCATGGAAGATGTGCTCATTGCCATGAAAACAGCCATTTTGGAAAGCCTGATGGTGCCATCAGACGACCGCCCATTCACTGTAACCGACTATGACGTTACCGTGGAGCAGCCTTATCAGCAAATTGATATGTTCGCCTGGCGTATTCCGTTCCTTGCCCAAGGCAGCGAAGAAAATTTTTACTTTATCCTGTTAGAAGGCGCCGATGGTGTGTACCGTCTGCAGCGGGAGGAAACGGCCAAGGAAATGTTGAATGGCTCGCTTACCTACTAATCCGCAATATTTGGTGAAAAATTTATCAATTTCAATATTGACGAATTGCCGACCTTCCTTTATAATATGGGATAAATTAACATGGGTAACCTTGGACTTTCTTTGGCGCCCGGTTAAAAATATTATGAAAAGAGGTATATGGCAAAATGGCAAACATCGATTTAACAAAGTATGGCATCGTTGGCAGTACAGAAATCGTACACAATCCTTCCTTCGAAGTATTATTTGAAGAAGAAACAAAGGCTGACTTAACAGGCTATGAAGTTGGTCAGGTAACTGAGCTTGGCGCAGTTAACGTAATGACCGGTATCTACACAGGTCGTTCCCCTAAGGATAAGTACATCGTTATGGATGAAAACTCCAAGAATACCGTTTGGTGGACAACAGACGAGTACAAGAACGACAACCACCCAATGACAGAATCCACTTGGGCAGTTTGTAAGGACCTTGCTGTTAAGGAACTTTCCAACAAGAGATTATTCGTAATCGACGCTTTCTGTGGTGCAAATGCAGATACAAGACTTTCCGTTCGTTTCATCATGGAAGTAGCTTGGCAGGCACATTTCGTAAAGAACATGTTCATCCAGCCATCTGCTGAAGAACTTGCAAACTTCGAGCCTGACTTCATCGTATACAACGCTTCCAAGGCTAAGGTTGAAAACTACAAGGAATTAGGCCTTAACTCCGAAACCGTTGCTGCATTCAACATCACCAGCAAGGAACAGGTTATCTTAAATACATGGTACGGCGGCGAAATGAAGAAGGGTATCTTCTCCATGATGAACTACTTCCTCCCATTAAAG